>JAPPFQ010000745.1 GCA_028875135.1 Acidobacteriota bacterium | reverse complement strand
GCGGCAATCATCATGCCCCGGAGTCCAATGGGCATCTGGGTGGCGATGAGATAGGGGAAGACCCGATCGCCCTGAATCGCTTCGGGCAAATTCTGCGGGTTGGTGGCGTAGAAGGCGAACAGTCCCAGCCCGATCATGATGATGAACCCCTTCATGACCAGGCCCGCACCCATGTTCAGGATGTAGGACTTCTGCATGATCGGAAGAGACCTGGCGGTCAGATAGCGCTGCACGCTGACCTGGTCGGCGCCGTACATGCCGATGTGACCCACCAGCGACCCCATCACCGCTCCCCAGGTAGTCACCCTGATGGTGGGGTCCAGCGACCAGTCGAACAGGCGGGTCCTGCCCCCCTGCTCCGAGATCCTCCAGATTTCGCCCGTCCCCCCCGCATCCATGCCGATGATCCAAACGGCCAGCACCGAGCCTCCGATCAAGATGAAGAACTGGCAGACGTCGGTCCAGATGACCGCCCGCATGCCGCCGGCCACGGTGTAGAGCGTGGCCGCGATGCCGACCCCCAGGATGGTCTCCAGCAGGGGCATGCCGGTAACGGTGTGAAGCACCAGGGCCGGCACGTAGGTGGCCGTGCCCATCCACAGAATCCTCCAGAAGACGAACACCGCGCTGGCCAGGGTGCGGACCTTCAGGTCGAATCGCTCCTCCAGGTATTGGTAGGCCGTGTAGACCTGCAGCCGGTGGTAGAAGGGCATGAAGACATACATCACCAACGGAACCACCAGCACGATCGAGAGGGTCTGGCTGGCCATCTCCAGGCCATGGGTATAGTACTCGGCCGGGGCTCCCATGTAGGTGATGGCGCTGTAGAGGCTGGCCAGGGTGGAGATGCCGACCGGAAACCAGCCCATGGAGCGGCCGGCCAGAAAGTATTCCTTGGTGTCCTTCTGACCGCGGCCGACCCAGACCCCGATGGCGATCACCAGAACCAGGTAGGTGGTCAGGGCCACGTAGTCCAGCGCTGAAAAAACTGAGGTGTTCACGGATTTCCCCGGAGAAATTGGGCCACAGCACCGTTGAGCGACCGGCGGACCCGGGCCGGTTCAAGGCTTGGGCCTCAAGCTTCCGGCCAGCTTGGATACGGTCTGCGGGAGCGTCCGCTCTCGATCCAAGGTATCGGTTCGCTCCCCTCCCAGTTCGCTCTCCGCGACCATTCTGAAGACCTCGGCCGCCCCCGTGTGGATGTCCGGCGTGACGCCGACGCTCCCGAAGGTCCGGGCGATCTCCTCCATCTCGGCGATCCAGCGGAAGGCCTTGGCCGGCACCCGCCTGACCTGCTCCATGGCCTCGAGCTTCCGGCCCTGGCTGTAGGCAAGCTCCGACCTCAACTCGGCCGAGAGCCCCAGTGCCTCGGCGCTGGTGAGCACGGCCGCGTGAAGCGCCAGGGTTCCCTTGGTGAGCCCGGCATAGCACATCTTGATGGCCGAAGCCCGTCCGATCTCGCTGCCGATCCACTTGACGGCAATGCCTCGACCGTCAAGCTGAGCCATGGCATCCGCATTGGAGCCGGAGACATAGAAACGGGGAGGCTGCCCCTGTCCCGGAGGAGGCCCGATGATGGAGGCGTCCAGGTAGTGCCCGCCGGCCTGTGAGATGATGCCTTCGATCCGCCGGGAGGTCGCCGGGGAGACCGCGTTGCAGTCGGCAAAGACCGGTCGGCAGCCGGTGCTGGTCAGGGCCTTGGACACGGCTTCCGCCAAAGCCACCGCCGCCTCGGGAACCAGGATGGAAAGAATGAGGTCGGCTTGCTCGGCAAGTGCTTCCAGGCTGGGCACTGTCCTGAACCCGGCAATTTCCGCCATCCGGCAGGTGCGAGGGCTGCGACCCGACAGGCAGGTCGTCACCTCCAGGCCACTGGCCCGGAATTCCCGTCCTACGGCGTGGCCCATGTCTCCGGGACTCAAAATGGCAATGCGTTGGATTTGCAGCGGAACGCCCCCTAGAGTTCCACCGGACGGCCTTCCCGGGCCGACCGGTAGAGCGCCGTGATGGCAGCCACATTGTTGCGGCTGTCCTCCAGGGTGACCACCGGATCGGCGCCGTCCAGAACGGTGGCCGCCATGGATTCGACTTCATCCTGATAGGCGTTGACCTCGGCGAAGACCCTCCTATCGGTCCTGCGATTGCCGAGGCCGTCGCCGAAAGTGGAAGCCTCCTTGACTCCGGCCTCACTGACCAGGCGCACGGTGGCCGGCTGATTCTCCCGATTGACCCAGGGAAGATCCAGGTGGAGATACCCGGCGGTTCCGAGGAAGTCGGCGTCGACCTGGGTGAATGAGGCGAAGCTGGAGAAGAAGTGAAAGAAGGTCCCTCCCGGAAATCTCAGGTGACCTGAAAAACTGAGGTCGATCCCGGTGGGTCCGGTGACTTCGACGGCACGAACCTCCACCGGCTCGGCCTGCAGAACGGTGCGGGCGAAGCTGACGCAATAGCTGCCCAGGTCCCAGACCGATCCGCCGCCCATGGCAGGGTCCAAGCGGATGTCCCCGGGACGTTCCAGGGTGAAGGTAAAGAGGCCGCGGCCCATTCGAACCTCGCCGATGGCGCCCCGGGCGATCAGGTCGCGCACGTAGGCGGTCTGGGAGTGAAAACGCATCATGGTGGCTTCCTGGATGGTGACTCCGCAACGGCCGGAGGCCTCCAGGAGTCGATCCACCTCGTCGACGGAAAGGGCCAGCGGCTTTTCACAGAGCACGTGCTTTCCGGCCTCGGCGCATCGGAGCGACCACTCGGTGTGCAGCCCGTTGGGCAGAGAGATGTAAACCACGTCGATGGCGGGATCGGCCAACATTTCGTCATAGCTGCCGTAGGCCCTGGAAATGCCGTGTTCCGCGGCATAGCGATCGGCCGTTTGCTGACTACGGCTGGCTATCGCGATCAGCTCGTTTCGTTCGGACCGCTTCAGGCAGGGGATCAAACGCTCGTTGATACGGGCCGTGCTCAACAGGCCCCAGCCGGCTCGTCTATCGCCCATCCACATACCTCACTAATCTTTTTACAATGAATACATTAGAAAACCACTGTTCATGTAATTTCTGAGACATGCAAATGCGTCAGTCCCGTCTCAGGCTGCGGACCTCTTCCCAGCATTGGGACTTCCAGGATCGCTGCATGGCCTCCTGGACCTCGGCCACGGCCAGGGCCTCCTTGAATCCCGGCTCCCCCTGATTTCGGCTGGCCACCGAGTTGAGGAACTCGACCGCCTCGATCAACTTGAGGTCATCGTAGCTCATGCTGATGGCCGGACCGGTGTAGAACTGCATGTAGGAGGGATGGTCGGGACTGCTTTGAATCACGGTGGTCCCGTCACGCTCAGTGGCGCTGTTGGGCAGATGGAGCTGAAGCTCGTTCATGCGCTCGAAGTCCCACTTCAACGCTCCCCGGGTTCCGTTCAGCTCAAAGGCCATCTCGCAGCCGGGCCCCTTGATCACCCGGCAGGCTTCGAAGGTCCCCCGGGCTCCGTTGCCGAACTCGACCAGCGCGCTCACGTAGTCTTCGTTGGTGACTGGCCCCTTGGGGTCATCGGCCGAGCCTGTGGAAAAGTGGGTGCCGGACCCCTTGGGAACCAGGGGGCGTTCGGTGATGAAGGTGTGGCTGGTGCTGGTCAGGCGCTTCACCGGTCCAATCATGGAGTGAGCCATGTCGGCAACGTGAGAGATGAGGTCGCCCAGGGTGCCGGTTCCCGACCATTCCTTCTGAAATCGCCAGGAGAGGACTCCATTGGGGTCCCTGCCGTAACCCACCAGAAAGCGACCGCGATAGTGGGTCACCTCCCCCAGCCTGCCCTGCTGAACCAGCTTGCGGGCGTATTGGACCAGCGGGGCCCAGCGGTAGTTGTAGCCGACCCAACTGATGACCTTGGCCCGGCGAGCGATCCCCTCGATCTCGGCAGTCTGCAGCGGCCCCATGCCCACCGGCTTCTCGCAGAAGATGTCCTTGCCGGCCGCCGCCGCCGCACGCACCACCTCCAGGTGCAGGTGGTTGGGCGAGGCCACGCTGATGGCCTGAACGGAATCGTTTTCGACGACCTCTTTCCAGTCGGTGGTCCGCC
>JAPPFQ010000534.1 GCA_028875135.1 Acidobacteriota bacterium | reverse complement strand
ACTGCTCGACAAGGCTGAGGAGGGAAATGCTGAAGCTCAGGTCAGTCTTGGCCTGATGTACAAACACGGGATGAGAGTGCCGCAGGATTACGCAAAGGCTTTGAATTGGTTCCTGCGTGCCTCCCTGCAAGGCAATGCATTTGCTCAGGCCCGTCTGGGCGCCATGTACCGGGACGGCTTGGGCGGAGCGCAGAATTACGCCGAAGCCGCGAAGTGGCTTCGCAAGAGCGCCGAGCAGGGAAACAGTACCGCTCAGCTTGCTCTGGGCATGCTGTACAAGGAGGGCAAAGGCGTGCCGCAGGACGATGAGAAGGCGCTAAAGTGGCTCAAATCGGCTGCGGCAGGCAGTTCCGATCTTCCGCCGGGGCACTTCGATTATTGGGACCTCCCTCCGATTGTGCCCTCCCCGATTATGCCAATCCAGGTTGGCGCGGACCGGCCTTCGGACCATGAGTCGAAGCCCGTAATTCAGGACGAGTTGGCGAGGGGGCGAGCCCAACGGCAGCCGTGAGACGGGGTGGGTCCTCCGGCGGGGCTCCCTGCCGCCAGTCGGTGAACTATCGAACGAATTCACCGAGGCGGTTGTGCAGCATCTGGTCAATTGAGGGGGGCTTGCGGGGACGGCCGAGGGGATGGACGGGGCTCAAGGGGAGGGAATCAGGGAGCCTCCTGCGGTTTCAAGTCAGGACTTGTCGCTTCCTTCCCTGGATTTCTCCACCGCGCCGGACTGGGTGTCACTCCCGCTGATGCCTTTCTTGAAGGAAACAATACCCTCTGCCAGGGATTTTCCCAGGGACGGAAGCTTCTTGGGGCCAAATACCAGTAGCGCAATGACCACGATGATGACCATCTCGGTGATTCCGATGGGGCCTAACATGATTCGCCTCCTGTCAGAGAAGGGTTAATGATCACTCTGTTTTCGTCCCGTATGGGCTTGCTTCGGAAGGGCATCTCCTTCTTACTTCCGGTTTACTCCAGATTGACCCGAACGCCGAAGTCTTCCAGCTCTTTGGTCTGGCCACGGGCGGCGTCATTGCTCAGGGGGTTGCCGGCCAGATAGAGCCGCAGGTAGGGAGCAAAGCGTTTCTCGCCCTCAAAATCCTTTTTGCTCATGGCCACCAGTTTGCCGAGGTCACTGATCCGGTTGTTGTTCAGGATCAGGTAGCGCAGCTCGGTCAATGGCTCCAGTGGGGACAGGTCGGTGACCCGGTTGTCGGTCAGGTCCAGCGAGGAGAGGAAGCGCAACTTGCCGAGCGGCTTGAGGTCCGAAACCTGATTGCCCGAGAGGTAGAGGGACCACAGCTTGTGCAAGCCGGCCACGGCGCTGATGTCACCGATTCGATTGTGGGAGAGGTAGAGGGAATTAAGGGCGGTCAAGCCCTTGATCGGGGTCAGATCCGAGACCTGATTGTTCTCCAGTTGCAGGTATTGCAGCTTGATCAGTCCCGCCAGCGGTTGAATGTCTTCAATCCGGTTGCCGGAAAGATCTATGGTCTGAATGCCTTTCAAGCCCTTCAAAGGACTGAGATCGCTGATCTGATTGTCGGCCAGGTCCAGGGCGGCCAGGTTCAGACACTGCTCCAACCCCTTCAGGTCCCGAATTTCGGCGCCGCGGACTTTCAGGGTGGAGAGGCGTTCCAGGTCCTCCCGGGTGAGGGCCTCGGAAGCGAACACCGCCTTCTTGACAGCGGCTTCCAGCGTCTTGTCGGCAAAAGCGGTGACGGCGTCCTCGGCCGCCAGGGTTCCGGCCCCGGTGAACAGCAGCAGCGCGGTAGCGAGTGTTGGTTGAAACCATCTATTCATGCGAACCTCCAGAGCGTGCACCTGAGACGCCGGTCCGGCCGGAGTGCAAGTCTAATCCCAATCCTCCCTCCCCGCAAGTCTTCCGCCGCCGACCGCCGGCTCAGTCGGTCTTCAGAACCGCCAGGAAGGCCTCCTGAGGGATGTCCACCCTGCCCACCCGCTTCATGCGCCGTTTGCCTTCCCTCTGGCGCTCCAGCAGCTTGCGCTTTCGGGTGATGTCCCCGCCGTAGCACTTGGCGGTGACGTTCTTCTTCATGGCCCGCACCGTTTCCCGGGCAATCACCTTGCTGCCGATGGCGGCCTGGATGGGAACCTCGAACATCTGCCGGGGTATCAGCGATTTCATCTTTTCCACCAGAGCGCGCCCGCGGCCGTGAGCCTGGTCGCGATGGACGATGACCGACAGGGCGTCCACCGTCTCGCCACCCACCAGGATGTCGAGCTTGACCAGGGGCGACGTCCAGTGATCCGAGAGTTGGTAGTCCCAGGAGGCGTAGCCGCGGGAAGCGGACTTGAGTCGGTCGTAGAAATCCATCACGATTTCGTTGAGCGGGAGATCGTAGGTGATCAGGACCCTGGTTGGCGTCAGGTAGTCCATGGATTTCTGGACGCCTCGCTTTTCTTCCAGCAGCCTCAGCAGCGGCCCTACGTACTGGTGATGGGTCATGATCATGGAGGTGACCACCGGTTCCTCGATCTTGTCGATCCGGGACGGGGGTGGCAGCCGGGTGGGGTTGTCCACTTCCACCACCTCGCCTTCGTCGGTCGTGACCCGGTAACGCACTCCCGGCGCCGTCGTGATCAGAGAGAGATCGAATTCCCGCTCCAGCCGTTCCTGGACGATCTCCATGTGAAGGAGTCCCAGAAAACCGCAGCGAAACCCGAAACCCAGGGCGGTGGAGGTCTCCGGCTCGTAGAAGAAGGATGAGTCGTTCAACCGCAGTTTTTCCAGCGCATCCCTCAGCGCCGAATACTGGTTGGGCTCGATGGGATACAGGCCGGAGAAGACCATGGGTTTGATTTCCTGAAAACCGGGAAAGGGAACAGAGGTGGGGTTGGCATCCTCGGTGAGGGTGTCCCCGATCTGAGTGTCGGAGACCATCTTGATATTGGCGACCACAAACCCGACCTCTCCCGCCGAGAGTTCCGGAACCGCTTCCATCTTGGGCGTCTGCACCCCCACCCGCTCGACCTCGTAGGTCCGGCCGTTGGAGACCAGCCGGATCCTCATGCCTGCCCTGAGTGTGCCGTCGATCACCCGAACCAGGACGATGACCCCGCGGTAGAGGTCGAACCAGGAATCGAAGATCAGTGCCTTCAGGGGCCCGGTCCGGCTTCCCCGCGGGGCCGGGACCTCCCTGACGATTCCCTCCAGAACCTCCTGAACCCCGGTTCCGTGTTTGGCGCTGACAAGCAGCGCGTTTTGGGTGTCCAGCCCGATGACCTGTTCGATCTGTTCCTTGACGCGGTCGGGCTGGGCTCCCGGCAGGTCGATCTTGTTGATGACGGGAACGACCGTGAGATTGTTGTCGATGGCCAGGTAGGTGTTGGCCAGGGTCTGGGCTTCAACCCCCTGGGAAGCATCCACCACCAGCAGGGCTCCTTCGCATGCCGCCAGGCTCCGGGAGACTTCATAGCTGAAGTCGACGTGACCGGGAGTGTCGATCAGATTCAGGATGTAGTCGACTCCGTCGCGACTGCGGTACTTCAGTCGTACGGCATGGGCCTTGATGGTAATCCCGCGCTCCCGTTCCAGCTCCATGTCGTCCAGAACCTGGTCGGCCATCTCGCGTTGCGAGAGGGTCCCCGTGAATTCGAGCAGGCGGTCGGCCAGGGTCGATTTGCCGTGGTCGATGTGGGCAATGATGGAGAAGTTTCTAATACGTGTCGGATCCATGCTCGGCTTGAGGTCCTCCCGCGCGGCGCCCCCTGCTCCTGGAAGCCAATTCAGTGGGCTTAAGTAGCCTAGCGCGAGCGTGCTTGTCAAATGGTTTGCGGGTTTCGCGCCTATGACGCCGGAAGACCAGGTTTTTCTTGACAAGCGCACGGGTATCGAATAGCTTCGGGGATTTGTGCGCCGGTGCGTCTTGAACTTGGAATGTCCGATGGCGACCTATCAACCCAAACCCGCTGAACTCCAGAGGAAATGGTATCTGGTTGACGCTAAAAACGTGGTTTTGGGGCGTTTGGCGACCCATGTGGCCACCCTGCTGACCGGCAAGGGAAAACCAACGTGGGCTCCCCATCTGGATAGCGGCGATCACGTGATTGTGGTCAATGCCGAGA
>JAPPFQ010000179.1 GCA_028875135.1 Acidobacteriota bacterium | reverse complement strand
ATAGCGCAATTCGTCCTGCTGGCCGCCCCCGCGCGCGGAAGTGCTCAGAACGCGGTGAGCCGTCAGCAACTCGACGACGAGGTGGCGGCCGAAGCGGCGAGCGACGAAATGGTCGGAGGCGTGCAACGTCTCTGCGGGAAGCTGGTGCGGTGAAGCTGCCATCTCCTGGAACCTACGATTATCCACGACCCGACGTCAGGGAAGCCTGCGCTCGACTCGGGGACCATGTAGAAAAGTGCCAATAGCTTCTCTTCCTGTTAATCCTGTAAATCCTGTGCATCGATGTTGATTTTATAGTCCTTCTCGATTGATCTACCCCGTCGCGGGCGTGGCCGCTGTGCCCAACGCCACGATTCCCGGTCAGCTCCGCCCGCAACAGCTTCCGGGCCTGTTCTTCCTGCTTCATCCTGTCAGTCGATGTCTTCCGGATCCGCTCCCAGGCTCACCAGGTTGGTGAAAAGCCGGATGGCGCCGGCGACTCCCGCGGGGAGCTGTCGAAACCAGGAGTACGAGGTGAGCACGTACTGTCCCTTGCCGTATTCGGCTACCAGCAAGCCTCCATCCAGCGGGGGCTCCCCGGGATCGTGGGAGGCCAGCAGCGCCCGGAAACGTTCGTCCCTTTCCTGGATGAAGTAGAGCCCCCGTTCCTGCACCCAGCCGGCAAAGTCCCGTGGGGTGATCGGATTGGGATAACGGAAGACCCTATGGTCGGGTTGGAGCAGGGTGACCGGGGCGTTCTCGTCCGTGACCCGGTGGCTTCGGTCCACGATCCTGGCGGGGAAGGGGGCGTATTGACGGCGGTTCCAGGCGTAGGGAGTGTTGTATTGAACGATGACGACTCCTCCCTCGCGCACGTAGTCCAATAGCCTGGCGTTGTGCTCGATCAGGTCGCTGCGCACCTGGAAGGCGCGGATGCCGGCAATGATGCAGTCATAGACGCCCAGTTCACCCGCGGCCAGGTCCTCGGGCCCCAGGGCCGTGACCGCAAAACCCAACTGGGACAGGGTTTCGGAAACCCGGTCGCCGGCCCCCATGATGTAGCCGACTTTCG
Source organism: Acidobacteriota bacterium (assembly GCA_028875135.1). Taxonomy (GTDB): domain Bacteria; phylum Acidobacteriota; class Terriglobia; order Versatilivoradales; family Versatilivoraceae; genus Versatilivorator. The sequence goes on along the minus strand of JAPPFQ010000179.1, from coordinate 3,056 downwards.
GCCCCGGGGGGATCCGCAGGTCCAGGACTTCCACCTGGGAACGGGCAGGGGAGTAGAGCGGATAGTGCCAACGGTCGAAAACCGAGACTATTCGGTACTGCCGAGTGATCTCCGTTCCGCCCAGGCCGGCTACCGCCCGGAAGGAGGCTCTGCCGGGCCTGAGGGTTGCGGGGTCGGCCGATACCTGAAACGGGACCGCCACTGCCTGTCCCGGCCGCGCCAGGGCGAAGGGGGCCTGGGCCGGCTCGACCGTCCATCCCTTCGGAGGCTTCAGCTCCAGTCGTCCCTGAAGCTCCTCCGGGGAGTTGTTGCGGATTCGGAGCTGTATGGTTCGCGGTTCCCCGGCCCTGGCCAGGGGGACCAGGTGAAGCGGCGGCGTCACCTCCAGTTGGATCGGGGGAACCAGGTGGATGGGGACAGGCCGGGTCCCCTTGAGGCGGTCCACATCCAGGTACTCCACCGGCTGCTCGATCTCCAGGCGTTCTCCCTCGTAGTCATAGCCGAGGCGCACCCTGGCCAGCGGCGGCGGCGCCGGGGCTACGGTCAGCGCCGGGTTGTCGATAGCGTAGAAATCCCCGGTCCCGCCGGGACGCCGCCAGTGGGGGCGGCTGGGCGTGGCCGCGGAGGGGACTTCCCCGCCAAGCTCGAGGTCCGCATCCTGACCGGGGAGGAGCATGGGCAGGGGACCCTGGAAGGCACGGGTCCGCAGGACTTCGCTTTCGACCTGCAGGGACCGAATCCCGAGGGGCACCCTGGACCGGTTGACCACCTTGACGGAAATTCGGAAGGACTGCCCCGGCGTCAGCAGGGGGCGATCACTGTACGCTCCGAGAGCCAAGCCGCCGGCGCGCTGGATCGCCTGCAGAATATCCCGCTCCTTGTCTTTCAGGAAGAAAGCCAGAACCTCGGAGGCCGACGATGCCTCTCCGGAGCCGGTCCAGTCCCGCCGGATCGCGCGAAGCTCTTTCAACGCCATGCTCAGCACCGGCATGCAACCGGAGGGGTCCGAAGGAGAGAAGAACCTCCGGGCCTTCTCGATGACTACGGCCAGCCCCTGCAGTTCCGCCTCCAGGCCGGCACGCTCTGCCGAACCGGCCGGCCACAGTTGGGCCAGCGTCGGCAGCTTCAGTTCCAGAGCCTCCTCGAAGGAGGCCTCGGAAGAGCCGGAAAGCGGGGCGGAGGGCGACATCGCCCCCAGCCGGAGTTTGACGATGTGGCTTCCCGGAAGCGCGTGGGCCTGCCCCATTCCCTGGGAACGGTGGCGGCTGTAGCCTTGCGCTCCGATCTGACGATAGGAGGCGCCCAGCCAGGGATCATAGGCTCCCGTGTCGATGGAGAAGCTTCCCGGCGGGTCTTCCCCCTGTTTCTCAGGTAGAGGCGGGCGGCCTTCGAGGGCGGCAGTCCCTGGCGGGTGAGCTCCGGAAAGCGGTCGGGATCGCCGGAAATCTCGAAGGCCTCCCGGGCCAGAAGCCCGCAAGCCTGGTGGTGGCCGTGCCCGTCGGCGGGCGTTCCATCGAAGACCGAAAGGACGACCAGCGGCCGAAAGGTACGGATGGTGCGGACCAGGTCCTCCAGCATGCGCTGGCGCCCCCACTTGTCCAGCGTTTCTGGGGCGCTCCTCGAGAACCCGAAATCGAAGGCCCGGCTGAAATACTGGCTGGCGCCGTAGAACTCGTTGGCCGCCAGCATCTCCCCGGTCCGGACCAGGCCCAGGGCCTCGAACAGGTCCGGCCCCACCAGGTTCTGACCTCCCTCGCCCCGGGTCAGGCTCAGGATGGCGGTCCTGGCCCCAAGGCCCCGGCTGACGTAAGTCACCAGCCCGGCCGGCTCGTCGTCGGGATGGGCCATGATGAAAAGCGCCCGCGAGATCAGGGGCAGCCGCTTCAGGGACTGGGACAGCCCCACCGCCCCGCGGTCCAGGTAGAGTTCCTGGCTCTGTCCGTACCCTGGCAGCGGTAGCGCCAGCCAGAACAGGAGTCCGGGAAGCAACCCCAGCCATGGAAAGCGAGAGCGGATGAGATGGGGAAAAATCTGCGCCATGATCGCGTCCCACGAGGAGAATTGCGGGTTACTGTCCGGCGGGCCGGTGGCGTTCGTCCAGGGTGCGCCCGAACAGGAGAAAGACCGCCGCGATCATCAGGATCAGGAGCACACCGTAGGCGGCGGCGCTGCCGAAGTTGAACTGTCTCAGTTGGGACAGGATTTCAACCGAGATCGGCCGGCTGTCCACGGTGTAGATGACGATCGAGGAGACGAACTCGCCCAGGGCGGTCACAAAGGCCAGCATCGATCCGGCCGCCGCCGCCGGCAGCAGCAGGGGCAGCAGGATCCGGCGCAGGCTGTAGAACCAGGAGGCTCCCAGAGACCGGGCCGCCCAGTGAAGGTTGGGGTCGAGCTGCTCGAAGCCGGCCTGCACGGCGCGGACCACCAGGGGGATATTACGAATGAAATAGGCCAGAGGCAAGATCCAAAAGGTGCCCACCAGCAGCACCCGGGCCTGAAGCGGATCCGATACGCTGAAGGTGGTGGCCAGGTTGAGGGCCACCACCGTGCCGGGCAGGGCCCAGGGCAGCAGAGTCAGGGCGCTCAGCAAGCGCCGCCCCCGGAGCTTCCTTCGAATCAGCAGCCAGCCCGCGGCCAGCGCGAACACCAGGTTGGCGGCCGTGGCCAGCGTGGCCATCTTGAGACTGTTGAAGATCGGCTCCAGAAAACGGTCGTCGGCCAGCAGCCGCCCGTAGTTGGCGGCGGTGTACCGGGGAGGCAGGATCTGGGTGGTCCAGGTGCCGTCCTGGCTGAAGCTGATCAACACCAGGGTGAGATGGGGCAGCAGCAGGAAGAGCACCGCGGAAATGCCCAGCACCGCCATGGCCAGCCGCAGGCCCTTTCCCCGCAGGGGCCGCAGGCTGGGGCTGGCGCCCTTGCCCACCGCCCGGTACTTGCCGGTGGCTTCGTATCGCTGCAACAGGACCAGGAACAGCAGGGAGACCAGCGTCAGCACCACCGTTTCCACCAGGGCCATCTCCAGGTCGCCGTTCAGCTTGGAATTGTAGATCTGC
>JAPPFQ010000549.1 GCA_028875135.1 Acidobacteriota bacterium | reverse complement strand
CCGCTTCGAGCAGTACGTCCTTGGCTCGCAGGTCGAGGTGGTTGGTGGGCTCGTCGAGCAGCAGAAAATTTCGAGGCCGCAGCAACATGCGGAGGAGCGCGTAGCGGTTGCGCTCGCCACCCGAAAGAACGCGAATCTGTTTGAAGACCTCGTCACTCGAAAACAGGAAGCAGCCGAGCAGCGTGCGCAGTTGCGTCTGGCCGCTCAGGGCGCTGGGTGCGATGCTCGAGACGTCGTCGATCAGGCGGGCTTCAGGGTCGAGCTCCTTGTACTGGTCCTGTGCGAAATGGTCGACTTTCACGTTGTGTCCCAGCCGAAATTCGCCTGCCGTTGCCGGCTCGCTTCCAGCCAGTATCTTGATCAGTGTGGATTTTCCTGCTCCATTTACCCCCACCAGGCCGATGCGGTCCCCGCGGTTGATGACGAAGCTCATGCCCTGGAATACTCGATTGCCGGCATAACTCTTGGCGACCCCGCGAAACTCGGCCACCGTGCTTCCGCTCCTGGTTGGCTGAGGAAACGCGAATCGGATGGTCCTTTCCTCAGCAGGTAATTCGATCCTCTTGATCTTCTCGAGTTCCTTGATTCGGCTCTGTACCTGCTTTGCCCGTGTGGCCTGGTAGCGGAAGCGATTGATGAAGACTTCAAGGCGTTCAATCTTTTCCCGCTGGTTGCGATAGGCCGCCTGAAGTTGTGCTTGGCGGGCGGATTTCTGCGCCAGGTAGCGTTCGTAATTCCCGACGTAAAAGTAGGCGCGGCGATTCCACAACTCGAGGATCCTGTTCACCGTGGCGTCCAGCATGTAGCGGTCGTGGGAGACCAGCACGAAGGCGTAGGGGTACTCACTCAGATACTGTTGCAACCAGTTGCGCGCCTCGAGATCGAGGTGATTGGTTGGCTCGTCCAGCAACAGGAGCCTGGGCTTGATCAGCAGGAGCTTGGCCAGCGCCAGGCGCATTTGCCAGCCGCCCGAGAGTTCTTCCGTCGGACGCTTCAGATCCGCGGGCGCAAAGCCCAGGCCGTTCAGCACCGTGCCGGCCTGCGCCTCCAACGAGTAGCCTTCCCGACCCTGAAATTCGGTCTCGATCCGGTGATAGCGATCCGAGATCCGCTGGTACTCATCGCAGCGCGGATCGACTTCCGCCATCCGGCGAGTCAGGGCTTTCATTTCTTCCTCGAGTTCGAGCAGATCGCCAAAAACCGAGAGGCACTCTTCCAAAACCGTGCTCCCCGACAGTGACAGGCCGTCCTGAGGAAGGTACCCGGAAGTAAGATCCTTCGGCGCAGAAAACAGCCCGCCATCGAGGGGCTCCATACTCCCCAGGATCTTCAGCAGTGTGGTCTTGCCTGACCCGTTCCCGCCCACCAGTCCAACCCGATCCGTTGACGTGACAAGCCAGTCGAGATCTTCGAACAAGCTCTTGGAGCCGAACTGTTTTCTGGCCGCGGAAAGTCGGATCATCCGTGCTCACACCGAACGAAGGCAGGATAGGTCAGCGGATCTTGATAGAGCGCACCGGCAGCGACTCGGTCTCCAGCGCCGAAAGATCCAATCGCTTCGATGCATGGTCAATGTCGAAACCGAGGACGTTGCCGTCCGCATCGAGGTCGACGTTCAAGCCATCCGAAACCTGGCGTGTCTCCGTGCCCGGACCGGCTTTGAGCTTGACATTGAGGCTGTCCGTCTCGGGGGTAATAGTGAAGCTTCACGGCTGATCCTTTTGAAAGGGATGTTCGAAGGGGTTCAGGAGATCTACCCCGAGTTGGTCGAAATCGCGCACGTTCCGGGTCACGATCGTCAGCCGATGTACGAGGGCGGTCGCCGCGATCATGGCGTCCTCCAGCAGCGTGTCGGACCGGCGATGCTTGAGGCGAGCCCATTCCCGGAATGTGTCTGCGTTCATTGGCAGGACGTTATAGGAGGCCAGCACGGCGCTGAGCCACGCTTCCAGTTCTTCTGCCTTTGCGGCATCCTGCTCCCGCGTGAGTTCGATGCCCGCTTGGATCTCCCCGATCGTCACCGCGGACAGAAAGAGTTCTTCAGCGGATACCTCTTCAATCCACCGGACGACGCTTGGATGAGGATGAAAACGGCGCAGTTCCGATACAACATTGGTGTCGAGCAGATACACGGACTTACTCGAAGCTGGGAGACCTGCGATGGCGATGCCGCGGCCGCGGTGGCGTCAGTGCGTCGGTGCGTGCCCCCGGCGCAAGCAGGAGTTCCTTGAGGTCCGGCCTGGCTCTCTTCTCCAGACGTCGCCACTCGTCGATCGGTACCAGCACGGCCGTTTCCACGCCCCTTTTGGTCACGATCTGGGGGCCTTCCGCCAAGCTCCTCTCGAGCAACTCACTGAAACGCGCCTTGGCATCATGTACCTGCCATGTCTTACTCATGCAGCCATACCTCCGTCGGTAAATGACTAGACATAAGACTAGTCTAGCTCCATTGGAAAAGCAACTCTGACTGATCGGGGGGGCGGGACACGTTGTCGAATTGCTGGAAAATCTTTGCTCACAGCGAATGTTGAAAGAAGTTGGATGGAGTTCGGACATCGGTCTCCGCCAGCCAAATCACTCCGACACCCTCATTGCCAAGGAACTACAGAACCGCTATTCCAATTGTTCAACAACGTCTCCTGGTTGTCCTTAAGGCACTTACCTGTACCACGCTCCCCCAAGGGCTTTTCAGTCGACCCTGAGTCAGAGAGTTTGATACAATGTCAGTATTACGATATCTCTATCGATGGAGGTTCCGTGCAAACAGTAACCATTTCGCCTAAGTACCAGGTAGTCATTCCGAAGGAGATCCGAGATCGGCTCGGTCTGCTACCGGGCCAAAAGGTTCAGGCCATTGCCTATGGCGGCCGCATTGAGCTCATTCCCGTGCGCCCGGCCCGGCAGATGAAGGGTTTTCTGAAAGGCATCGACACCAAGGTCGAACGCGAGGGAGATCGGGTATGAACGTCGTCGATTCCAGCGCGTGGCTGGAGTATTTCGCCGATGGGCCGAACGCTTCCTTCTTTGCGGAGCCTATCGAAGACATTGAGACGCTTGTGGTTCCCACGTTGAGTCTCTTCGAAGTATTCAAACGGGTGCTCCAGCAACGCGACGAGAGCACTGCGCTTGAGGCGGCAGCCGTCATGCAGCAGGGAACCGTCGTGGAGCTGGAAGCGACGATTGCTTTGAACGCCGCCCGCCTCAGTGTCGAGCTGCGCCTACCGTTGGCTGACAGTGTCATTCTCGCAACCGCCCGCCAATACGGAGCGGAACTCTGGACACAGGACGCAGACTTCGATGGGATTGAAGGGGTTCGGTATCGGAAGCGAATGCCATAACAATGCGGTAAGAGATCGTACGGAAACCACCCGCAACGCGATTCAGGCCGGCACTTCTGCAAACCCTGACGGAAAGATGCGCTCGTTTAATATCACCCCCGCACGCCGCTCAGGAACTCCCGCATCGATTGCTTCAACAGCGACTCCAGGTTGATGCTGATGTAGCGTGCTCCGCGGGCGCGCCAGTGGCGGGCGGCCTCGGGGTTGGCCGCCATGATCCCCAGGGCCACCGGGGAGCTGCGCAGGCCGGCCAGGATTTCCTCGAGGCACTGCCGCATTCGGGGGTGCTCGGGCTGTCCGGGCACCCCCAGCGAATGGGAGAGATCGGTGCGGCCCACGTTGACCACGTCGACGCCCTCCACCGCCAGGATCTTCGGTAGTTGCCGCACCGCTTCGGCCGTCTCCACGTAGAGGACCACCAGGGTCTCCCGGTTGGACCGGAGCACGTGATCCCCGAAGGAGAGTCCCTGGCCGTAATCGGCCGACCGTGATCCCGACAGTCCCCGGTTGCCCCGGGGCTGGAACTTGACGGCCGCCACCGCCCGTTCGGCTTCTTCGGCCGAGTTGACCTGGGGAACGATGATGCCCTGGGCGCCCGTATCCAGAAATCGCAGAATGACGTCGGGGGAATTGGTGGTCACCCGCACGATGGGGGTGATGCCGTTCACCTCGGCAGCCCTCACCATCTCCTCGCAGGTGCGCGGGTCCAGCCGGCCGTGCTCGCTTTCGAAGACCATGAAATCCCACCCGAAACGGGCCAGCAGCTCCACCAGGGCGGGGTCGGGATAGCGCACGAAGCAGCCGTAGAC
>JAPPFQ010000628.1 GCA_028875135.1 Acidobacteriota bacterium | reverse complement strand
GCCTCGTCCGGACGGCCCTGCTTCCTGAGCACCTCCCCCAACCGGAAGCGGGCCGGCGCCAGTTCGGGGTCGGCCTCCAGGGCCCTTCTCAGGTGGATTGCGGCCTGATCCAGGTCCCCCGACTCCACCTGCACCAGGGCCAACTGAAGATAGGGCTCGGGACTGGTCCCCTGCCATTGGGGAAGGGCCGACCTGAGCCGGTCCATTCCCCGGGCCATATGGACCGGGGACCGAATCTGTCCCAATCCCAGGTAAATTTCCCGTTCCGAATCGGGCAACGCATCCGGCTTGTGCAACACCACCTCGTCGGGCTTGGGGGAGTGGTCTTCCTTGAGGGGCGCCAGCAGGTCCTCCCGGGGAGGCCGGCGCCGGATGAAGTGGTCGGTCATCACCACGTGAACCGCGTCCTGGGTGCGGCGCTGGGGCATATGGCAACTGGCGCAATCGCTCTCGCCGGGCTGCGGATGGGCTTGCGGCGATACCTCGGCGTGACAGTCCATGCAACGTTCCCGATAGTGCCGCACCGCTTCCTCCCCGCGGGGAGCGTGGTGGGGATCGTGGCAGGTGGTGCAGGTCATCATTCCCCGGCTCCGGATGAAGCAGGGCGACCGGCGCAGGCGATAGCTGCTGCTGTCCACCTCGAACCGCTCGCTCAGCTCTCCTGTCTTGGGATCGACCAGGTCGAACCGGACGGAGTAGCCCGCCAGGGGCTCGCCCGGCCGGTAGGAGTAGATCGAACGCCCGAAGCGCTGGATGTGGGGGCCGGCGGTGGCGACCGGCAGGTGGCACTGCATGCAGACCTCCATTTCGCGTTCGGGTCCCAGGCGAACCGGATTCACAATGGTCCGGCGAATGTCGGCCGCATGCGCCCTGCCGCTGGACACCTGCTCCAGGTGCCGAGCCCCGGGGCCGTGGCAGCGCTGGCAGTCGATCCCCGACGGCAGTTCCCGGGGGAAACGGCTGTCGTGCCCGAGGCGGTCGGAGGGTTCCGGAAGGGGCGGGTAGGCGTTGTGGCAGAACATGCAGGCATGGGTCACCTGCCGGCTGAAATCCTCATGGTCGGGCCGGTCGTAGCCGGGACTCATGGCCCAGCGCTGCTCCTGCGTATACCAGCTCACCGGCAGTTCCCTCAGCACGCCGCCGGCGTCCAGGTTGAGATAGCTGCGGGCGTGGATTCCCGAGCCGATGATGTGGGTGACCTCCATCTCGAAGACGTTGTGCTCCCGCCCCTGGGCATCCAGTTGGTAGCGCCTCTGGTAAAAGCGCCCGTCGCGCTGAAGCATCCGATAGTGGCGGTTGGAGAGCTCATGGTAGTAGTGGTTGTCGACCTTGTAGTCCTCGATGACGTTCTCTGCCGAGGGGAGATAGAAGGAGCGGCCCATGGCGACTTCCTGGTAGCTGTCATAGATATCGGAGTGACAGGGCCGGCAGGTTTGCGGGTCGACATACTCGGCGGGGGCGTCCGGCTTTGAAGCCTTGAAGACGTTCTGTTGGCCTACGAGGACAGCCCAAGCCACTACCGTGGCGAGTATCCAGAGCAATCCGGAAGATAGATGCCACCGCAAACTGCCCCGAGTTTCGATATCAGCCGTTTTCAAACCAACACTCCTCAACAGTGCCTGTAACCCTAGTCGGGCCGATCGCCGGGGCTTTGCCGATTGAGTTGATCCTTCAACATTCCCGCCCTCCGGTGGGCACCCAGGCGTTTCAAGGTCTCATATTCCTGCAGCGCCGACTCCCTGTTTCCCAGAGCGAGATGGGCCATGCCCAGGAAGAACCGGATTTCGGGATCGTTGGGCCGGATGGAGGCCGTCTGTTGAAAGGCCTCGAGGGCCTCGGGCAGCCGACCCAACTGCGCATAGGCCAGGCCCAGATTGGAATAGCCCTCGGCATCGTCCGGCCGCAGCCGGACGGATTCCCGAAACGCTGAAAGGGCTTCTTCCAACTGTCCCAATTCGTTGTGGGCCACCCCCAGGTTGAAATGATAGTCGGCGTCGGCGGGGTTGAGTCGAATGGCTTGGCGGAATGACTCGATCGCCTGCCCCGGCCGGCCTGCCCGCGCCCGAGCCAGGCCCAGACTGTAATGAGCCTCGGAGAGGTCCGGCTCGAGGCGGACCGCCTCGCCGAAGGCCTCCAGGGCCTGCGGTTGCCGGCCCAACCTGGACAGGGCCGTACCCATATTGAGGTGGACCTGGGCCTTGGCCGGTTCGATGCTCAAGGCTTTCTCGAGCTCTTGAAGGGCCCGGTTCAACTCCCCCTGCAGAAGATAGGCTGTACCCAGATTGGCAAAACCTTCGGCCAGAAAGGGGTTGTGCTGCACTGCCCGGCGAAAGTGGGCGATGGCCGATTCGATCTGTCCCTGTCCCTTGGCGATGAGCCCCATGCCGATTTCGGCTTCTCCATAGGTGGGATCGGCTGACAGTGCCAGCCGGTAGTGGCGGAGGGCCTGGTTCCATTTCTCCTGCTCTCTCAGCAGGTCCGCCAGCCTGGTGCGGGCGGTGACCATGCTGGAATCCAGTTGCAGGGCCTGTCGCAAGCGAGCCTCGGCCGCGTCCGGTTCGCCCGCCTCCAGCAGAGCCTTGCCCCATTCGGCGAAGAATTCCGGGTGAGAGGAGGTCTCCGGGCTCAAGCGGGCCTCGAGTCTGCTCAGCCCCTGTCTGAGGTGGGATGGCGACTGGATCTGGGCCAACCCCCAATAGATCTCCCGGTCCGACGCCGGAAGCGCCTCCGGGTCGTTCAGAGCCACCGCTCCTTCATGCGGCCGATGGTCTTCCTCGAGCGGGGCCAGCAGGTCCCGCCGGGGCGGACGGCTCTGAATCCAGTGGTCGGTCATCACCACGTGGACGGCGTCCTCGGTCCGCCGCCTGGGCATGTGGCATGGCACGCAATCGCTTTGGGCCGGCTGCGGATGAGCCTCGCCCGAAAGGCCTGGATGGCAGCTCATGCAGCGCTGGCGAAAATGTCGAACGGCTTCCGGTCCTCGGGGAGTCCGATGGGGATCGTGGCAGGTGGTGCAGGTCATGGCTCCCCGGCTCTCCCGGAAACAACTCGACTGGAGCAGCCGATAGGCGGTGCTGTCGATCTCGAAACGGTCCGCCGGCTTGCCGGGATCGGGACCCACCAGGTCGAAGTGCACGATGTAGGCATCCAGCGACTCTCCGGGACGGAAGGAATAGACCGAACGCCCGGCCCGACGGACCCGGTCTCCCAGGTTGCCCAGCGTGGACTGGACGTGACACTGCATGCAGACGTCCATCTGGCGCTCCGGACTCAAGCGGACAGGATTGACGATGGACGCGCGGACCGCCCCCATGGCCGCCCCTCCGCTCGACAACAGGTCCACATGCCGGGAGCCGGGACCGTGGCAGCGCTGGCAGTCGATGCCCGAGGGCAGTTCCCGGGGGAAACGGCTCTGCCGGCCGTAGCGGTCGCTGGGCTCGGGAAGTCGCGGATAACCGTTGTGGCAGAACATGCAGGAGTGACCGACCCGGCGGCGGAAATCGTCGTGGCGGGCATGGTCGTACCCAGGACTCATCCCCCAGCCCTTGCCCTGCGAATACCAGCTCACCGGCAGTTGCCGCAACACACCGTTCTCGGCCAGGTTCAGATAGGTCCGGGCATGGTTGCCGGAACCCATGATGTGGGTGACTTCCAGTTCGAAGACGTTCTTTTCCCTGCCCTGATCATCCAGTTGGTAACGTCTCTGGTAGAACTTGCCGTCGCGCTGAACCATCCGGTAGTGGCGATTCGATGGCGCGTGAAAGAGTTGGTTGTCGGTGGTGTAATCCTCGATGACGTTCGCGGCGGAGGGCATGTAGAAGGAACGCCCCATGGCCACCTCTTGATAGCTTCGGAAGATCTCTGCGTGGCAAGGCTGGCAGGATTGCGGGTCGACGTACCCGGGAGCCGCATCCGTCTCCGACGCCTGGAAAACGGCACCCTGCCCGATCAGGATGCCGCAGGCAGCCACCAGCACCAAAATCGCCAGAAGAGCGGAGAGTGGAGAGTGAAGAGTGGAGAGTATTCTGATCGACACGTCAGGCATCTTGAAACACCCTGTTTCACCCCGCATGATCCGCCCGACAGGGCGGAGGCCGGGCTAGCCACTATCCACTAATCACTATCCACTGCCCCTACAGGTCCAGCTT
>JAPPFQ010000249.1 GCA_028875135.1 Acidobacteriota bacterium | reverse complement strand
GGTGTAGACCTTGCCGTCCCAAATCGACGGGGTGGCTCTCGGCCCGCCGTCGAAACCGAAATCGTCCCGGTAGTCGGTGGGATAGTCGTATTGCCACAACGGCCGGCCGCTTTGAGTCTCGAGGCACTCCACCCGTTCCCGGCTTTGGAGCCGATGGAACAGAATCAGGCGCCCTGCCTGCGCCACCGCTCCGCTGAACCCTTCTCCCACCGGCTTCCGCCAGAGGACGGGAGGTCCCGAGGCGGGCCAGGAACCGGAAATCGCCGGTCCCCCATAGACACCGTTCCGCTGCGGGCCCAGGAACTGGGGCCAGTCCGAGTCTCCGGCCGCCACCGGACCGACCGCATGCTGTCTCACACCCAATGAGAGAAGCAGCCCGGAAAGCAGCAAAATCCGGCGTGAAGGAATCAGGAGTCCAGCCATTGCGGCCTCTCGTAGCAGTCAGGGGTCTGCATCAACCAGTGGAAAGTGAACCAGTATTGCAAGTCAGGAGGGCTTTGTCTTTCTTTTTCCCCGGCGACTCCGGCCACCTTCGGGAATCATTGCCTTGGCTCGGAGGGATGGGTTATGTTTAGGCTCGTCCTCCGGTCCGGCCAAGCGCCGGCACAACCCTCTCGCAACCAGGTCCCATGAAACGCATTCACCTTGCCTTCGCATTCATCCCCCTCTTGCTGCTGGCCATGAGGCCGAGTGAGCCGTTGCAGTGGTACAAGGGGAACACCCACACACACACCATCAACTCGGACGGGGACAGCACTCCGGACGAGGTGGTGCGCTGGTACAAGGAGCACCGTTACCACTTCCTGGTGCTGACGGACCATAACTTTCTGACCGAGGTCGAGGGCCTCAACAGCATTTTCGCAGCCCGGGAGCAGTTCCTGGTCATCAACGGAGAAGAAGTCACCGACAGCTTCGAAGAAAGCCCCATCCACATCAACGGACTGAATTTGCGGGAGGTTGTCCCGCCACAGGGCGGCTCCGATCCGGTGGACATGCTCCAGCGCAACGTGGACGCCATCCGCGGGGCGGGCGGGGTGCCCCACATCAACCATCCCAACTTCCGCTGGGCTCTGACCGCCGATCAGATGCGCCAGGTCCGCAACAACAAGCTTTTCGAGATCTACAACGGCGCGCCGTCGGTCCACAACCACGGAGGCGGCGGCTCGCCCGGACTGGAGGCCATCTGGGACGAGATCCTCAGCAGCGGCAAGCTCATTTACGGCATCGCCGTGGATGACGCCCACGAATTCAAGGGTGAATTCAGCCCCGACCGCCTCAACCCGGGGCGCGGATGGGTGGTGGTGCAGGCTCCCCGTCTCTCGGCGGCGGCCATCATGGAGGGCCTGGAGGCAGGTCGTTTCTACGCTTCCACCGGCGTTTCCCTGTCGGACCTGCGGGCAGACGACCAGGGAATCGAGATCGCCATCGAGGAGAAACCGACTTTCAAGTACACCACCTATTTCATCGGTGAAGGGGGTCGCCTGCTCACCAAGGTTCACGGGTTGACGGCCCGCTATCGGATCCAGGGCGGCGAGGGATATGTGCGGGCCCGGGTGGTGGACTCCATGGGATACACGGCCTGGATTCAGCCGGTATTGGTGGATAACGACTCCTAGTTCGACGTTCGACGACTCGCCTCCAAGGCGGAACAGCCGCCTGCTTGGTCCGCCGGCCGGCCAGCGGAGCGGTTCCCTGCCGGAAGCGACCCATCCCATGGACGGCAACCGCCCACCATTTCACCGGAGGAACTCATGACGAGAGGCTACCGAGAAGTTGCGCCGATCCTGATGGCCTTGGGCCTTCTGGCCGGGACTCCGAGTTGCGCTCCGCCGGAATCCAACCGGCCCGGTGACGGAGAAAAACCGATCCGAATGCAAAAGGTTGAATGGGGACAGGTGGGAGAGTCACGGGTGTTTCTCTACACCCTCACCAACCGCCAGGGCTTGAGAGCCAAAATCACCAATTACGGCACGATTCTCACCGAGATGCAGGTTCCGGACCGCCAGGGCGAGCTGGCGGACGTCACCCTGGGTTTCGACAAGCTGGCCGACTACCTGCCGCGCCATCCCTACTTCGGCTGCATCTGCGGGCGGGTGGTGAACCGAATTTCCAACGCCCGGTTCACGATCGACGGCCGGGAATACTCTCTGACCAAGAACTTCGGGGAACACCATATTCACGGAGGAGACCAGGGATTCGATCGAAAGGTGTGGGCGGTGGCCGGCGCGTCCGAATCCGACGACGGGGCTTCGGTGAAGATGACCTACACCAGTCCCGACGGAGAGGAGGGGTACCCCGGAAATCTGACCACCACGGTCACCTATACCCTGGCAGACGACAACACGCTGAGGTTCGAGATGGAGGCCGAAACCGACGCTCCCACCATCGTCAACCTGGCCCACCACGCCTACTGGAACCTGGCGGGGCATGACGCCGACGACGTGCTGGGACACGAGCTGCAGCTGAACGCGCCCAGCTACACGGTATCGGATGGGCTGGGCGTTCCGACCGGCGAGATCCGCTCGGTCGAGGGGACCCGCTTCGACTTCACCAAGCCCAAGACGCTCGGCGCCGACATCGGAAATATTGCGCCGGACGCCAAGGATCAGCGCGAGGGCTACGACGTCAACTTCGTTCTGGATGGATCCCCCGGCCGGTTGAGGCGGGCGGCCAGGGTGCGGGAGCCCGTTTCCGGCAGGACCCTGGAAGTGCACACCACCGCTCCGGGAGTCCAGCTCTACACCGGCAACTACCTGGACGGGTCGTTTCAGGGAAAGGGAGGCATCGCCTACCGGAAACAGACCGGATTCTGCCTGGAGACCCAGCACTTCCCCGATTCCATCACCAAGGAGGGCCAGCCGGGCTGGCACTCCATCATCCTGCGGCCGGGACAGACCTACCGCCATACCGTGGTGTTCACATTCGGAACGGAATGAGAATTCACTACCTGAAGCACGTGCCCTTCGAGGGATTGGGATCCATGCTCCCCTGGTTCCGGGAGCGCGGATGGCAGGTCAGCCTGACCGAGCTCTATCGGGATGAACCGCTTCCAGCCGTGGACGAGATCGATTGGCTGGTGGTGATGGGCGGCCCCATGAGCGCCAACGACGAGTCCAAGCTCGCTTGGCTCAAGGCCGAAAAGGATTTCATCGGTCAGGCCCTCCAGGCCGATAAAGCCATTCTGGGGGTCTGCCTGGGCAGCCAGCTCATCGCCGATGTTCTCGGCTCCAGGGTATACAGGAACAGCGAGCCCGAGATCGGCTGGTTTCCCATTGAACGCTCCGCGGGGGCGACTGCTCACCCGTTGGGGAGCCTGTTCCCCGAACAGGCCGAGGTCTTTCACTGGCACGGAGAAACCTTCGACCTGCCCCGCGGGGCCGTCCACCTGGCCCGGAGTCAGGCCTGTCTTAACCAGGCCTTTGCCTACGGAGACCGGGTCCTGGGCCTTCAATTCCACCTCGAAACCACCCGGAAGGCCCTCGAGGACCTGGCTCACGGCTGCGCCGACGAGCTTGTCGACAGACCGTTCATTCAGAGCGCCGACCTGATGTTGTCCGACCCCGGTCGCTTTAGCCGGCTGAATCGACTCCTGGATCCGATTCTCGAGGGGCTGGCGGCCCGGTTGGGGTGAGCGGGAAAGAGACGCCCTTGACCGGAACACTCCTGTTTCGCCTCTTATGAGCCGACCCGTCGGATGGGACGGGGAGCGCCTATTCGCCATGCAACCTCCAGCCTACAAGGTGGCCGCAGCTCACGTGGCCCCGGTTTTCCTCGATCGGGACGCCACCGTGGACAAGGCCTGCACCCTGATCCGGGAAGCCGCCCGCAACGGGGCTCAACTCATCGTCTTCCCGGAAACCTACGTTCCCGCCTTCCCTCTCTGGTGCGCCCTGCAGGCCCCCATTGAAAACCATGCGCTCTTCTGCCAACTCGCCGCCGGCAGTGTGCGGGTGGACGGGCCGGAAATCGGCAAGGTTGCCGATGCGGCCCGCCGCAGCGGCATATTCGTCTCGCTGGGATTCAACGAAGTCTCGGCCGTCAGCGCCGGCTGCCTCTGGAACGCCAACCTGCTCCTGAGCGACCGGGGAGACATCCTCTGCCACCACCGCAAGCTGGTTCCGACCTTCTACGAGAAACTGGTCTGGGCGC
>JAPPFQ010000075.1 GCA_028875135.1 Acidobacteriota bacterium | reverse complement strand
GTCAGAAAGAGCCTGGCCGCAAACAAGTCCTATGATCAAATGGCGCGGGAAAGCATTGCGGCTCAAGGCTACGATGGCCCCTCGCGAATCTACCTGATCGACAATAACAAGCCCCCGGCCTTGGAACGGATGGTGGCCGAGCAGTTTCGGGTCTTTCTGGGCCGAAGGATGGATTGCGCCCAGTGCCACAACCATCCCTATGACCGTTGGACGCAGGATCAGTTCTGGGGACTGGCGGCTTTCTACCGCCGCGTGACCAATACCGATTGGGCCTTCGACAACGTGGTCTTCGACGATCCCGACGGGCACGAGGTGAATTTCGGGGAGGGTAAGAGCACGCTGTCCTTCCGGGAGAACCGCCACCCGCGCACCAAGCAATTGGTGCCGCCGACCTTCCTCGATGGTCGCGTGCTACCCGGCCGGGACCGTCGCGACCTCCGGCGGGAGTTGGCCACCTGGATGACGAGCCATCCCTACTTCGCCCAAGCCATGGTCAACCGGATGTGGGGTCATTTCTTCGGAAGAGGGATTGTGGATCCGGTCGATGACTTTCGCTTGGGCAACCCGCCGACCCATCCGAACTTGTTGGACCGGTTGGCCCGGGACTTTCAGGAGCACGGCTATGACCTGAAGCACCTGATGCGGCGGATTGTTTCTTCCCGGACCTACCAGCTTGGCAGTCGACCCAATGCCAACAACCGGGGGGACCGTCTGAACTACTCGCACGCCTACCCCCGTCCACTGGAGGCCGAGGTGCTTCTGGACGCGATTTCGACGGTGACCGGCGTGCCGGAGCTGTACAAGGCCGAGGGGATGTTGAGCGGGACGGCGCCGCCCGGGACCCGGGCCATCAATTTGAAATATCCTGCCAGCTACGCCAATCGGTTTCTGGAGGTCTTCGAACGCCCCAAGCGGGATGTGGTGGTGGCCAGAGACGGCAAGGTAAACCTCATGCAGGCCCTCCACATGACTGTGAGCCCCACCTATAACGACAAGCTGGGGAAAAAGGGAGGGCGGATCGATCGGTTGCTCCAACGGGGAGCGTCCAACCGGGAGATCATTGAAGAACTCTACCTGGCTGCCCTTTCGCGGTTTCCGAGCGAAGAGGAACAGGCCGGTCTGGAGAGTCTGATCCAAGAGCAGCCTTCCAGGCGGGAGGCCCTGGAAGATCTGCTTTGGGCTGTGATCTGCTCTCGCGAGTTCGCCAGCAATCACTAGTGTTCTGTAACAGAAATAGGGTTGCCATCTTTCGGAGCGCAACGGTGCCGGATTCTAGGAGCGACGAAGAGCCAATGCCATTCATTGCGAGGAGGAGCGACGACGAAGACGGTGCCGTTCCGCCCGAACCCGTAGGGCCGATGGAGGTTCCCAATGGGGGTAGCAAGAAGGTGCTTGTTGGCTGAGACGCGACGAGCCTCTCCTACCGACCGTTTCCCGGTGGAACCTCCATCGGAGATGGTAACCTTATTTCTGTTGCAGGACACTAGGCCCGGATGAGGAGGTACTCATGAACCAGTTGGAGGGATTGAACCTTGGCGGCCCGATCGGCCGTCGAGCGGTCCTGCGGGCGGGATCCCTGGGTTTCCTGGGGATCACCCTCGGTCGAATCCTGGAACTCGAAGCGGCATTGGGCCCCGTGAAGGGTGGGCCGACGGGCAAAAAGGCCGAAGCCTGTATTCTTCTGTGGCTGGACGGTGGACCCAGCCACATCGACACCTGGGATCCCAAGCCCAACAGCTCCTTCAAGCCCATTGCCACCAACGTAGGGGGAATTCAGATCTCGGAGCTGCTGCCGAGAATGTCCAAAAAGATGGACAAGCTGGCGGTCATCCGCTCGATGCACACCGAGGAAAACAACCACGGGGTGGCCCATCATTACGCCATGACGGGACACAGGCCCAGCCCGGCCATGAAGTTTCCCGCCTTCAGCTCCGTCATTACCAAGGAGTTGGGACAGCGCCACAACGTTCCTCCCAACGTCATGGTTCCGGAGATCAGCGCCAGCAAGCGCGACTATTTCAGGTCCCACTTTCTGGGAGCCCAGTACGATCCGTTGCAGATCCCGGACCCGAACCGGCAGGATTACAACATTCCCGAACTGAGCTTGCCGGGGTCGCTCACGCTTGAAAGGATCGAGGCTCGCAATGCCTTTCTCGAGCTGGTCGATGGGCGTTACCGTCAGGCAGTCGAGAGCACCGAGTACGCCAATCTGGATAAGTTTCGACAGCAGGCCTTGAATATGGTCTTGTCGCAGTCGGTGCGGCAGGCCTTCGATCTGTCCCGTGAGCCTGAAAAGCTCAAAGACGCCTATGGCCGGAACATGTTCGGCCAGAGCGTGCTCATTGCCCGGCGGCTGGTGGAAGCAGGCAGCCGTTTCGTGACGGCTTACGACCGGAAGCGGGTCGAGACCGGGCGCAATTGGGACACCCACGGAACCAATGACAAGCAGCACAAGGACGTCCTGGTGCCCGTGCTGGATCAAACCCTCTCCACGTTGTTGACGGACCTGGAGGAACGGGGCCTGCTGGAATCGACCCTGGTGATTGCCATGGGAGAGTTCGGCCGGACCTACGATCTCAACCCCGGAGGAGGCAGGGATCATTGGTGCCACTGCTGGTCCATGGTCCTGGGGGGCGGGGGCATCCGTGGAGGGCAGATCATCGGCGCCAGCGACGAAAGGGGAGCCTATGTGGCGGACCGCATGGTGACCATTGGAGATCTCCTGGCCACCATCTACAAGGCCCTGGGCATCGATTGGACCCGGGAGTACATGCACCCCATCGGCCGTCCCCTCAAGATCGCCAACTCCATCAACGACGAAACCGGAAAGCCGATCGAGGAGTTGATCTGAGCGGCTTCGACCACAGGCGGCCTGGCGCTCCATTCCATCTCCGGGTGGCAGGAAACCTGAAACCGCAGCCTCTATTCTTCGGGGCAACGGGTCGATCCGGAGCGTTCCCCCACTGAACGATTGACAGATTGCCTGTCGGGCCGCTGAGCTCTCCCGCAAGATCTCGGAAAGGAGGGAACGTTGTGAAGAAATGCCCACTGCGAAGAGCGCCTCGACGGGAATCGGAGCCCTTCCTGAGTCGCCGCGCCTTTATTCAAGCCGGCGCTGGGTCCTCTCTGTTGGGAGCCGCCGGCGCCTGGATGGGGGGATGCGGCTCTGCCGGGAAATCCTCGGGCGGGCAGTGGCCGGTAATCGACTATGGTCAGTCCTTCATTCGAGATGAAGAACCGACCTATCAAGTGGATACGGGGCCCGTCGCTTTTCCCGACCTGAGCCGGCGCCATGAGCGTTTGCCTGACGCACTGTCGTTGGCCTTCGTTGCCTTCAACGCACCTCACTTCGCTGATTTCGTGATCGAGGACGAGACCGCGATCCTCCAGGACGACCGGGAATTGACCCGGGTGCACCACTATTCGCGCATTCTAAGTCTTCCGGCAAAGAACAGAATCTTTGCCATTGAAGGATAGAACCCGGCTCCGGGTGAAAGGGGTTTGTCCATGAAACACATTTGGCCGGTGGCAGCGGTGCTCCTCATTCTCTTCGGAGGTTGTGCGGTCTCCGAGGAACCTTCAAAGGCGCCCGCACGGGAGCGTCGCATTCTATATAACAGCGATACCGGCAACGCCTTCGCCGAATTCTGGGGGAGCGGGGCTCCGCTGAGCGAGATGGACGCGGAAGCTGTGCGGAAGGTGGTGGCCCGCGGCGTCGACGAGCTGGCCCGGGCGGGAGTGGACACGCTGTCGATGGTGGTCAGCCACCGCTTTCATTCACTCTACGGGCCTTCCGACGTTCTGGAGGAACATTGGAGGCAAGCCGACAAGGGCGACGGTTATCGCTCGCTGCGGGCGGCGGGGGTCGATTTCCGGCAGTTGATGGCCGAGCTTTCCCATCGGAGCGGCATGGAATTTCTCGGTTGCATCCGCATGAACGACCGGCACGGCGGTCCGGTGGGACGGTTCATTGAAGAGAACCCTCAGTGGCATCTCAAGCTGCCCAGGGGGCCGGCCATCGACTTCGCTCCCGAACCGGTGCGGCAAAAGATGCTGGACTACATCGAAGAGCTGGTAGCGGCCGTTGATCTCGACGGGCTGGAACTGGACTACATGCGCTGGTGCCACATGTTCCCCCCGGGCCAGGGAGC
>JAPPFQ010000544.1 GCA_028875135.1 Acidobacteriota bacterium | reverse complement strand
TTCCTGGAGCGGGCGTTTGGGTTTTGAAGTGTGAAGTTTGAAGGGTGAAGTTTGAAGGAAGAAGTTTGGCTGATTCAGGATTCCCGAATCCGGCTGCAGGCGCCTACGACCAGCGGGGTGCAAAGGGTAGCCTCCCGGCTCAGCAGTTCCTGGTGCAACTCCTCTTCAAGCGTCTCGATCCCTACCTCCTCCGCCGAGGCCACCCCGAGCCGTTCCATCTCGGGAACAAGGCTCCGCACCAGTTCCGCGACCCATCGGACCCCCTCCCTGCACGGCGCCGGGTGCAGCTTCTGGCGCACCACCAGGCGGGGTTCTTCCAGGCCGGCGTCGCGGAAGACCCGCCACAACAGCGGACCCAGGTCCGGGCAGATCCCGGACCGCCGGAAGGTCTCCCGGATCCACTCCAGCGCGGTCTCGACCCTGGATACGGCCGGGATGGAACGGGCGACCTCCAGGTCGGTTTCGACGAAGGCCACCACTCCTCCGGGGGCCAACCGGCCGATCATTCGGGCCAGGGTACCGGTCGGGTCGGCCAGGAACATCAGGATGAAGCGGCCGATGAGGGCGTCGAAAGTGAGCGGGAGGTCGATCGTCTCCAGGTCGGCCGCCTCGAAGCGCAGGTGGTTGACCTTCAGCGCAGCCGCGCGCCGACCGGCCTGTTGCACTGCCCGGGGTGAACGGTCAATGCCCAGGACCGACCCTGAGGGGCCCACCAGCTCGGCGGCCTGCAGGCTGAAATCGCCGGCCCCGCAGCCCAGGTCCAGCACCCGCATGCCGGTCTCGATGCCGGCCTCCCGCAGCACTTCCAAACTGATCTCTCCCCAGTACCGTCCCTGAAAACGAAGCCGCCGCAACTCCTCTTCGGTGTACTCCATGGGGTAGGAGCGGTCCTTGGCTTCATCCATCCCCTATATCTCCAGCACCTTGGGAAACCGGGTCAGGTTGCGGTGGCCCCGGGGCGTAATCAAAATCAGATCCTCGATGCGTACGCCGCCGACCCCGGAGTAGTAGAGGCCGGGCTCGACGGTGACCACCTGGCCGGCCTTCAGGATCGATTCCTTCCTGGAGCCGATGTGGGGCGCCTCGTGGATCTCCAGCCCGACCCCGTGGCCGGTCCCGTGGAAGAACCCCTGCATCCGTCCCCGCTTCAGGCCGGTCGGAAAGCCCTCCGAATCGAAGAAATCCCGAACGGACTGGTGGATCTGCCGGCCGCTGGCTTCCGGTCCGCACTGCTTGAGCGCCAGGGCCTGGCCCTCGGCCACGCAACGGTAGAGCGCCCGGACCCTTTCGCCTGCCCGGCCACGGACCACGGTTCTGGTGATGTCTCCCCAGTAGCCGTCCTTCTGCGAGCGCGGGAAGACATCCAGGATGATCGGCCGGTGGGCCGGCAGGGGGCCGTGGCCCTCGTTGTGGGGGTCGCAGCCCTGGGCGCCGCCGGCCACGATGGTGTGGGCGGCGACGAATCCCAGTTTCAGCACCACGGTGTTGATGGCCTCCTTGACGCGTTCGGCGGTAAGGGCGGCGCCGTCCTGTTCCAGCTTCCCCCGGGAAGTGATCCGGGCCTGGCGGATGAGATCGATGCCGGCCTGGAGACCGGCTTCGGCGGCCCGCTGGGCCCGGGTGATCTGCCGGACCTCCCGGGCCTGCTTGACCTGGCGCTGGTCGAAGAAGGGTCCCTGCTTGGCCCGGACGCGCAATCCTCGCCGGCGCAACTGAAAGGCCAGTCCGGCGGGGAAGTCGAAGGGGACCAGCAGGCTGCGCACCCCCCTGCCGGACAGCAACCGGTGCAGCACCGCCGCCGTCGTGATGGCCCGCTGCCCTTCCCGGCGGAGCTCGGCCTGCAGGGCGGACAGAGAAATCACTTCGTCCACCCGGGCCTGGCGGCGGGCCCGATCGATTTCCAGGTCGTTCATCACCACGTGGGAGCGGCCGCCGTGCAGGAAACAGGCAAAGCGATCGGGGGCGAAGAATCGGGTGGCGTAGAGCAGGTCGGCGTTCCGCTCGCTGGCGGCGAACAGTAGCCGGGCCTCGGTCGAGGAATCCGCCTCGCGGTGGTCCGTGTCAGCCATGGGAGGAAGAGTTACCAACTTTCTGAAGCGCGTTCGCATTCAACTCTGTGTTGGTGAGCTCATACTCACGTACAAGCACATCGGCTGGAAGGTTCCATTCGATCGACAAGGCCCGGATCATCGCCAGACTGAGCGGGCGGCGCCGATTGAGCACTTCCGAAGCGCGTGGCTGGGAACCAATGAGTGCCGCAAAGTCTTTCTGGCGCAGGCCTCGGGACTCCATGACGTGCTCAATCACCGAGATCGGATCCGGTGCCTCTATGGTCCACCTCTCAGCCTCGTAGGCCTCCACAAGGGTAACCAGAACCTCGAGTTCGTCGCTTTCAGGGGTGTCGGGTTCTGCCCCCATCAGGCCGTCAATTACGGTCAGTACCTTGTCGTAGTCGGCTTCGCTCTTGATCCGTTTGATTTTCATGTCGCACTCGTTTTGAGAGAGGCACGTCAGGGCCGCTCCTCCGGCCGGCCGGCAGCCGTCGACTCTTCCAGGGAAGACCCGGCCATGAGCGCGCAGATGGCGTCGATTGCCCGGCGTGCCTCCCGGGGCGAGCTCCGGGTGTTGTTGGCCATGATGGAAAAGGCCATCCGCGTTCCGTCCAGGTTGGTGACGTAGCCGGCGAGAGAGGACACGAATTTCAGGGTGCCGGTCTTGGCCAGCACCCGGCCCTCGGCGGCGGTGCCCTTCATGCGTTCCTTCAGGGTTCCGTCCCGGCCGGCGACCGGCAGGCAGTCCCGGTACTCCGCGGCCCGCGGGTGCCGCTCCATGTACTGCAGCAGGCGAACCATCGACTCGGGAGTCAGCAGGTTGGTTCGGGACAGTCCGGAACCGTCGCTGAAGTCGAGCGGCTCGGCGGCGATGCCCGCTTTTTCCAGAAAGGCTTCCAGGGCCTGCAGGCCGGTCTGCAGGGAGCCCACGCCCGAGACTTCCGCTCCCAGGCGGCGGAGGAGCATCTCCCCATAGAGGTTGCGGCTGCTCTTGATCAGGATCCTGAGGTTTTCGATCAGAGGCAGGGACTGCCAACTCGCCAGCTCCTGCTGCTCCCGGTGGACCGATTGTCTCTCCCGGACCCCTTCCAGGGAGATTTTACGCTCCTGCAGGACTTCGATCGGCTGCAGGGCCTTGACCCGGGGTTGGCCGCTGACCGCTATGCCCCGCCGTTCCAGGGAGGTCTTCAGGTACCGGGCGGCATTCAGGGCCGGATCCGAAACGGCCAGCCCGTAGGTAAGGGTCGGACGGTTCAGGGGCAGGCTTCCCAGCAGGGTGACCTGCGATCCCGATCGGTCGGCTCCGATCCTGATATCGGGCTTCCCCCCCGGCGGCCCGGTCCCGACCCGGTTCACCACCTCCGGGCTCTCCTGGGGGGGAGTTACCTCCAGCAGCGCCGGATCCCCCGTGGCCGTGCCCGGCGAGAGCGAAACCCGGAAGACGTTCTCGAAGACGGCCAGGGAGCTGGAGGGCGCCCCGTAGTGCCAGAACATGTCCTCCTGCTCCCAGTCGCCCCCGTGGGGTTCGTCCAGGAAGTAGGTGGTGTCGGCCACGATGTCTCCCTCGACCCGGCGGATGCCCCGTTCCTCCAGTTGATCGGCGATCCCCTCGATGAAGGGGGACGAGTCCCGGATCGGGAGGTCTTTCTCTTCCGGGTCATAGAGGCGGCGTTCCGGGTTGGGGTCCCCCCGGCCCGCCAGCACCAGGTTGCCGATCGCTCGCCCCCGGCCGTCCAGGCGCCCCTCCAGGTAGACCGGAGTCCGGAAGCGGTGGTCCGGACCCCACAGGTCCAGGGCCGCGGCCGCAACCAGCAGCTTCATGTTGGAGGCCGGCTGGAAGCGCTTGCCTGCATTGTGCGCGAAGAGGATTTCCCGGTTGTCGAGCCTGACGATCTGAAGGCCCCAGAAGGCCGAGCGGTGCCGCGGCTGCTCGAGGAGCGAGGTAATCCGTTCCTGAAACGAGTTTCGGCTGTCCTGGCCGAGAGCCGGCTGGACAGCCAGGCAGATCAGAAGCAGAAGCGGCACCGCACCGGCCCGGCGGCGGCCCGTTAACCCATCTTTAACACGTCTTCCGAGTATACGTTTATTATCAACAGGTTACAA
>JAPPFQ010000266.1 GCA_028875135.1 Acidobacteriota bacterium | reverse complement strand
GAAGCGCTGGGGGGACAGGAGAACTGGGAGCGGGCCCGCTATCTCCGTTTTGACTTTGTGGTGAAGCGCGAGGGAAAGATCGTGTCCACGGTCAAGCACCTCTGGGATCGCTACACCGGGCGGTATCGCGTGGAGGGCAAGACCGGGGACAAGGGAGGTTACGTGGTCTTGTTCGAGGACATCAATGCGAAGAAGGGCCGGGCCTTTCGCAATGGCCAGGCCGTCCAGGGGGAGGACCAGGAGAAGCTGATCGACATGGGCTATGGCCGCTTCATCAATGACACCTACTGGCTGCTGATGCCCTACAAGTGGAACGATCCCGGGGTTCACCTGAAGTACGAGGGAACTGCCAAGGGGGACGGGGGCACCGTGTGGGATAAAGTCCTTCTGACCTTTGACGACAACGTGGGTCTCACGCCCAAGGACCGCTACTGGGCCTACATCAACCGGGAGACGGGGCTGATGGATCGCTGGGAATACATTCTGAAAGGCGGAAAGGGTCCGGCGACCGGGTCCGATTGGGTCCGATGGGAGAGCTTCGGAGGCATCCTGCTGTCTCAGGAAAAAATCATCCGGGGACGCTCCGTGCGCATTCTCTTTCCCAACCTGAAGGTATCGGCGACCACCGACGAGAAGCCCTTCACGTCGCCGGAAGCAAATCTGTAGAGGCCACCGGGAGCGGCGCCATGTCCGACAAACCCCACCGGCCGGAAACCGACCTGATCCATGCGGGGGAACCCAGGCCCCGCATCGAGGGGGCGGTGACCCTGCCGATCTTCCAGTCATCCACCTTCGAGTTCGGAGGGGAATCCGAGTACGACCGCATCCGCTATCTCCGGCTCAGCAACACGCCCAACCACCAGGCCCTGCACCAGAAGCTGGCGGCGCTGGAAGGGGGCCAGGCGGCGCTGGTGAGCGCCAGCGGCATGGCCGCCATCGCCAGCACGCTGCTGGCCTGCCTGGACGCCGGCGATCACCTGCTGGCCCAGGACTGCCTCTACGGAGGCACCCACGGGTTGATCACGGGGGAAATGGTGCGGCTGGGGCTGAGCTACGATTTCATCCGGGGCGACGACCCCGACTCCTGGCAGCGGTGCCTGAAGCCCAACACCCGGGTCCTCTACGTGGAGTCCATCACCAATCCCCTGATGCAGGTGGCCGACCTGGAAGCCCTGGCCCGCTTCGCCCGGGAGCACGGCCTGATCTCGGTCATCGACAACACCTTCCCCACCCCGGTCAACTTCCGTCCCCTGGAATGGGGGTTCGACCTGTCGGTTCACAGCGGCACCAAGTATCTGAACGGCCACTCCGACATCGTGGCCGGCGCCGTGATCGGCTCCCACGGGCACATCCGCAAGATCCACCACACCGCCAACCACCTGGGCGGCTCGCTGGACTCGCACGCGGCCTTTCTGCTCCATCGAGGCATCAAGACCCTGGCCCTGAGGGTCGAGGCCCAGAATCGCAGCGCCCTCCAGTTGGCCCGGTTCCTGCAGACCCACCCCGGGGTGGCCAGCGTCAACTATCCGGGCTTGAAGGACCACCCCGACCACCAAAGGGCCTCCCGCCTCTTCAGCGGCTTCAGCGGCATGCTGAGCTTCGAGCTGCACGGTGGAACCGAGGCGGCCGAGCGGTTCCTGAAGGCGCTACGTCTGCCCGTGAACGCCCCCAGCCTGGGGGGCGTGGAGTCGCTGGTCACCCGGCCGGCCTCCACCTCTCACGCCGGCCTTTCCCGGGAGGAGAGGCGCCGCGCCGGGATCTCGGAAAGCCTGATCCGCCTGTCGGTAGGCCTGGAGGCTCCCGAAGACCTGATCCGGGACCTGGAATCGGCACTGGAAGCCGCTTGAGGTTGCCCCGGCTGTGGTAAGATCGGCGGGTTGTTCGGCCGGCCGCCGACCGACAAACAGCGATCGTTCCCGGCAGAGGCCCGGCGACGGATTGACCACTCGGCGACGGATGGTCCGACCACCTTCGATCGGCCGCTCCCAGAGGAAAATGGCAGCCATGAAGTCCAAGCGTCTGGAGCTCTCCAGCCGGCGCGCGATCAACCAGGACAGCTTCATCCAGGAATGGCCCGAGACCGGGCTGATCCTGTTCAACAGTCCCTTCGATCCCAAGCCCGGGATTCGGATTTCCGGGGGCCGTCTCTGCGAACTGGACGGTAAGCCCGAAGCCGAATTCGATCTCATCGACCGGTTTATCGCCCGCTACGCCATCGACCTGAACCGGGCCGAACTGGCCATGGCGCTGGATTCCACCGAGGTGGCCCGCCGGCTGGTCGACATCGACGTGCCCCGCCAGGACCTGGTGGAGTTCTTCGGGGCCCTCACCCCCGCCAAGATCGTGGAGGTGGTCAACCGGCTCAACACCGTGGAAATGATGATGGCCCTGCAGAAGATGCGGGCCCGCCGGACGCCCTCCAACCAGGCCCACGTGACCAACCGCAAGGAGAACCCGGCCCTGCTGGCCGCCGACGCGGCCGAGGCGGTGGAACGGGGCTTCTCGGAGCTGGAGACCACGGTCGGTGTCTCCCGCTACGCCCCCTTCAACGCCCTGGCCCTGCTCATCGGTTCCCAGACGGGGCGGGGCACGGCCCTGACCCAGTGCGCCGTGGAGGAGGCCCTCAGCCTGAAGCTGGCCCTGCTGGGGCTGACCACCTACGCCGAGACCCTCTCGGTCTACGGCACCGAGAAGGCCTTCCACGACGGCGACGACACGCCCTGGTCGAAAGCCTTTCTGGCCTCGGCCTACGCCTCCCGCGGCGTCAAGGTGCGATTTACCTCGGGGACGGGCTCGGAGGCCCTGATGGGCCACGCCGAATCCAAGTCCATGCTCTACCTGGAAGCCCGCTGCCTGATGGCCATCAAGGGGGCCGGCTCCCAGGGCGTGCAGAACGGCTCCATCAGTTGCATCGCCCTGCCGGAGTCCCTGCCGGGCGGGGTCCGGGGAGTGCTGGCCGAAAACCTGATCGCCACCCTGATGGACCTGGAGCTGGCCTCGGGCAACGACGCCCTGGCCTCCCATTCACCCATCCGAAAATCGGCCAAGCTGATGCTGCAGTTCCTGCCCGGAACCGACTACATCTTCTCCGGCTACAGCTCCATGCCCAAGGAAGACAACCTCTTCGGCGGCGGCAACTTCGATGCCCACGACCTGGACGACTACAACGTCCTGCAGCGCGACATGCAGGTGGACGGCGGGCTGCGGCCGGTCAGCGACGACGCTGTATTAAAGGTACGCCGCAGAGCCGCCCAGGCCGTGCAGGCCGTCTTCCGGCAGTTGGAATTGCCGCCGGTAAGCGAGGCCGAGGTGGAGGCCGCCACCCGCGCCGAAAGCAGCACCGACATGCCGGAGCGGGACGTGGTGGGCGACCTGGAGGCTGCCAACCGCTTTCTGGAGGAAGGCAGGAGCGGACTGGACGTGATTCGCGCCCTGGCCCGCGAGGGATTTGACGATATCGCGCAAAAGGTTCTGGCGCTTCAGAAGCTTCGGCTTTCCGGAGATCACCTGCAGACCTCGGCCATGGTGCTCCCCGGACCCAGAGTGGTCAGCGCGGTCAACGATCCCAACGACTATCGCGGCCCAGGGTCCGGCTACAGCCTCAGCCCCGAACGCCGGCGGGAGATCGCCTCGCTCAACCAGGCCCTGGATCCCCGGGAGATCGGACGGGAACCCTCCGCCCAATCCGGCGGCTTCCTCACGGAGACCGGAGAGGCCCGTGTCGGGACGAACCCACGGGAGATCGTTATTGCGCTGGGCCCCGCGTTCGGCACCGCGCTTCGATCCACCCTGCTGGGAATTCCCCACCAGGAAGTGCTGCAGGCCATGATCGACGGCATCCGCGCGGAGGGGCTGCGACCCCGGGTGGTGAAGATTTACGCCACCTCCGACTGCGGCTTTATCGGCCACCGGGGAGCTCAACTGAGCGGCTCGGGGATCGCCATCGGCATCCAGTCCAAGGGGACCACCATCATCCACCAGCGCGACCTGGAGCCCTTGAACAACCTGGAGCTGTTTCCCCAGGCCCCCAATCTCGACCTGAGCTCCTATCGGACCATCGGGCAAAACGCCGCCAAGTACGCCAAGGGTGAGCCGGTGGCGCCCGTCCCGACCCGGATCGACAACACGGCCCGGCTCAAGTACATCGTCAGGACCACGGTCCTGCAC
>JAPPFQ010000325.1 GCA_028875135.1 Acidobacteriota bacterium | reverse complement strand
TATTGCCGGCGTCGTCCACTGCCAGGCCACTTGGCTGAAACAGACGCGCATGGACTGCCAGGGCGCCGTCTCCGCTGTAGCCCAACTCCCCGGTCCCCGCGATGGTGTTGATGACACCGTTGGCATCCACCCGGCGTATGCGGTGGTTGTTGGAGTCGGCGATGTAGAGATTGCCGCTGCGGTCCAACGCAACGCCAAAGGGCCAATTGAGCTCCGCTCCGATTGCCGGACCGCCGTCCCCGCTGTAGCCTCTGGCGCCGGTTCCCGCGATAGTGGTGATCATTCCGTCGGCATCTATCCGCCGTATACGGGAGTTGGAGCGATCGGCAATGTAGACATTGCCGGCACTGTCCACCGCCACGCCCTGGGGATTGGACAACTGTGCCCGGACTGCCGGTCCCCCATCACCGCTGTAACCTTGCTTCCCGGTTCCGGCAATGGTGGTGATGGTTCCCCTGGAATCCACCCGGCGTATGCGGTGATCAAAAAGATCGGAGATGTAGACATTGCCGGCGCTATCCACGGCTACGCCGTAGGGCCAATTCAACTGCGCTCTGACCGCCGGACCGCCGTCCCCGCCGTAGACCTGCTCCCCGGTTCCCGCGATCGTGGTGATGGTCCACTCGGTGCCGGTCTGCGGAGGAGGCGCCGGGGTCTTTGCCGTGGCCTCGTTGGAGAAAGCGGAAGACGCCGCCTCGTTGAAAGCCCGCACCCGGTAATGCCAAGTGGTCAGCGGCACGACTCGGCTATCGAAATAGGTGGTGGCGTTGGCTGGTGTGGTTGCGACTTGAACCCAATAGGTGACGTCTTCCGGCCGGCGTTGCACGACGAAGCCCCTCTCGTTGGAAGTGTTGTCCCGCCACTCCAGGTCGATCCGAGAGGAGGATACGGTCGTTGCCCTCACTCCGGTGGGGATCTGAAGGGTTTCGGGGTGGGGTGAGGTTGGCGTTAGTATTCGAACGCGGTAGTTGAAGGTATCGGCGATGTAGAGGTTTCCTGCAGAGTCCGGCGCCACGCCGGTGGCCCCACTCAACTTTGCCTCCACCGCCGGTCCGCCGTCCCCGCTGTAGCCTGACGTATTGAAAACGTCCCCTCCACTCCCCGCGATCGTGGTCAGGGTTCCTGAGGGATCCACCCGGCGTATGCGGTTGTGGCTACCTGCGATTTAGATATTGCCGGCGTTGTCCACCGCCACGCCCTCGGGGCGGTCAAGCTGTGCCATGACTGCAGGGACGGGGTCATCGCTGATGTTGATACTCCCAGTGTCCCTGGCTCCGGTTCCCGCAAATGTGGTCATGGTGCCCAAGGCACCCACCTTGCGGATGCGGTGATTGTTGAAATCAGCGATGTAGATGTTTCCGGCGCTGTCCACCGCCACGCCCGTAGGCTCGTTCAGTTGCGCTTGAATCGCCGGACCGCCGTCTCCGCTGTAGCCCCTGGAACCAGTTCCCGCTACGGTAGTCATATTCCCGGTGGGGTCCACCCGGCGAATGCGCTGGTTGCGGGTATCGGCGATGTAGATATTGCCGGCGTCGTCTACCGCCACGCCCCTGGGGGCTCTCAGCCGCTCCGCAACCGTGGTGATGATTCCTGCGGAATCCACCTTGCGAACACGATTGTTGGACGTATCGGCGATGTAAACGTTGCCGGCGTTGTCCACGGCTAATCCCGTGGGCTCGTAAAGGTTAGCCTCGACTGCGGGACGATTGTCGCCGTTGTATGGATACTTTCCGGTTCCAGCAAAAGTGGTGATGGTCCCGGAAGCATCCACTCGGCGAATCAGGTGGTTGCCGGTATCGGCGATGTAAACGTGACCGACACCGTCGACAGCCACGTCATAGACCGTCGTAAAAGTAGCCTCAAGTGCCGGGCCTCCTTCCTCGTTGGAGCCGAACCGGCTCCCCGCAAAAGTGTCGATGACCCACTCGGCTCTGGTTTTCGGAGGAACTGCCAGGGTCGTCGCTGTGGCCTCGTTGGAGAAGACGGATGAGACCATGTCGTTGAAGGCCCGTACGCGGTAGTGATAAGTGGTGGCGGGCGATAACCCGTTGTCGGAAAAGGTGGTGGCGTTTTGACGCACGCTTCCGGCTCCAACCCAATCGGTTGTGCCCTGCGTCCGGCGTTGCAGGGTGAAACCCCTCTCCTTCAGGCTGTTGTCCTGCCAGGTCAGGTCGATCTGGAAGGGGGAAACCCCCGTTGCCTTCAGACCGCTGGGCGGGTTGAGGGGTTGAGGCGAAGACCGCGTCAAGACTCGAACACGGTGGTTGCCGGTATCGGCGACATAGACGTCGCCGTCGCCGTCCACCGTCAGGGCCGTGGGCGTGTTGAACTTCGCCCGGACTCCCGGGTCGTTGTTTCCACTGAATCCTTCCTCTCCGGTTCCTGCGATGGTGGTGATGGTTCCTCTGGTGTCGATTCGCCGGATGCGCTGGTTGCCGGTATCGGCGATATAGACGTTGCCGGCGCCGTCTACCGCCACGCGTTCAGGAAAATTCAGCCGTGCCCGGACCGCCGGGCCGCCGTCCCCTCCGTAGCCTTCTGCGCCGTATCCGGAACCCCCGATCCCCGCGATGGTGGTGATGGTCCCAGAAGTATCCATTCTTCGAATGCGGTGGTTGAAGGTATCGGCGATGTAGACATTGCCGGCGCCGTCCACCGCCACGCCTTCAGGCCAGCCTAGCGGAGCCGCAACTGCCGGGCCGCCGTCTCCTCCGATGCCCAGATATCCGTTGCCCGCGATGGTGGTGATGGTTCCGCCTGGGTCCACCCGGCGAATGCGCGCGTTGCCGTTGTCGGCGATATAGATATTACCGGCGCCGTCCACCGCCACGTCTGAGGGTTGGGACAGCTTCGCTTGGACCGCGGGGCCACCATCCCCGGAGAAGCCGCTGTCAAAGGGGTTGCCGGTCCCGGTACCCGCGACGGTGGTGACGATCCCTCTGGTGTCTATACGTCGGATGCGGTCGTTATCAGTATCGGCGATGTAGAGGTTGCCGGCGCCGTCCAGGGCCAGACCATCGGGGTTGTGGAACTGTGCGTCGGCCGCCGGGCCACCGTCTCCCCTCAGACCAAACCCACTTCCGGCCACGGTGGCGATGGTCCCTGAGGGATCCACCCGGCGGATCCGGGAAGCAGTAGTGATGTAGAGGTTGCCGGCGCCGTCCACAGCCACGCCTTTGGGGCGGGATAGCCATGCCTCCACCGCCGGGCCACCGTCTCCTCCCCAGCCGCCGCTGCCACTTCCTGCAATGGTGAAGATTCTCCACTCGGCCTCGACTTGCGGCCAAGCCGCCGTCGCCAGAAGCGTCCCGCTGATGCATAGCACTACCATCAACCAGTACGGCCGTCCGCGCGACTGTCGTCTTGCTGCCATGGGAAGTGGAAGCTGGAGCACTGACTACTCCTGGCTGAGCAGGAAGGCGCCGTCGCCGCTCCGCTCACCGGGTCTGCCGCCGTCGTTGATCACCCCGTAGGCAATGAACGGGTTGTTGCCCGAAACCTTCCGCACCTCAACGTACCCCTGGCTGACCTTGCCCAGAATCCCGTTCTGCTGGGTCCAGCGGCGGGGACGCAGCGTCACGCTTCTCGTCCTCGGCTGCGACTCTCCGCTACCGTCGTAAATCGTGATCTCGAAGGTGCTGGAGCTGTCGTCGATCTCTCCCGAATTCACCAGGGCCAGGTTGCTGCGGTTCTCCGCGTTCTGCTGCAGCCCGTAGACCCAGGCGCTCTCGACCGATGCCCCGCCGTAGGGCACCCCGTTGTAGAAGAGGCTGTACTGCCCGCCTCTCCCGTCGGGAGCCCCCGTGCGGGCGCCGATCACGATTCCGCTCATGTCTCCCTCGGCCGGCGTGGCGAACAGCGCTCCCACGTAGGCCCGGTTGGCCGGGCCGATCCCCGCCACCTCCCGCTGGCGCAGTTCCTCCACGATGTCGGGCAGGATTTGCTGCTGGCCGGCCTTCAGCTCCAGGATGAACTTGGCGGTGTTGTCGCCCCTGTCGACCCCGTCGGCCACGAAGCTGAAGTCCACCTGTTTGTCCGTTGCCGAGAAGTTGGTCACGGTCAGCTCGCTCTGGAAGTTGCCGGTTTCGATAATGACCGGCAGGGTCTGTCCGTTGGTGCCCACCAGGGAGGACGCGGTCACCGGAAAGACGAAGGAGCCGTCCGAGTTGAAGTTGTCGTTGATGACCCC
>JAPPFQ010000342.1 GCA_028875135.1 Acidobacteriota bacterium | reverse complement strand
CTCTCGCAAATGAAGACCGGTCCTTGAGTCAGCTTGGCCACGGCCCGCAATCCCCGCTCGAAGGCATCCTCCTGTCCCTCCAGCGCCAGGCGGGCAGGCAGGGCGTGGGGGTTGCTGTCCATGGCGGTGACGAAGATCGAGCGCGGGCTATCGTCCGGGTTGGCCACCTTGCCGAAGGGTCGAGCCCTCAACGCCGTCCACAGGCCGGATTCGAGCAGCAGTTCCTGGACTTCGGTCCTGGTGAGGGAACCGGGGTGTCGTCCGGTATAGGCGCTGAAGCTGACGCTGTCGGCGCGGCCGCCCGACTCGGAGGCGTCCAGTTGAATCACCAGCGACTGAAGAGCGCGACGCTCTCCCCGGTGAATGGCCGTCACCCGGCCCGAACCCGGCGAGGTGTACCGAACCCCGGAGGTCTTCTTGTCTTCGAAAAGGAGCTGGCCGCGACGAACCTCGTCCCCAACCTGCACGTGCATGGTCGGGCTCATGCCCGGATAGTCGGCGGCCAGCAAGGCCACCTGGTGCGCAGGCGAGGACGCCTCGATCCGGTGCTCGGGTTCCCCGGCGATTGGAAGATCCAGACCTTTGCTGTTCCAGTGAAGCATGCGACCTATGGGTGGGACCACCGGAAAGTCCGGCCCGGCGTTGGGAGCCGTCGAGCGGTTTCCGCCAATCCGGGGCAGCCTTCCGAAATCAACTCATGGGCTGTGGCGCCATCAACCGTCCGGTCTCCTCTATTGTCCGGTGCCGGGCAGAGAGATGCAGCCGCCGCGGCGACGGCGGCGCAAGCATCGATCGAGGACTTCGACATTCGAGTGTACGTGGAATTCAAGGCGGGCAACGGAAACCATCATCCCCTACGCCATGTTGTGAATAATCTCACAAACGAGAGCTTAACACCATGCCGCCAAAGAAAACAATCGAAAGTGGAGGCGACTCGCGGAGAAATTCCGGTTGTATGGTTTCCCTGTCCTTGTACCGTGGCCCGCTTATGCCCTCTTGCCTTCAGAGGGTACAATCAAGGGGCCTGACGTGCAGTCAACAGGATCAGGGACTATTTGTTTTCAGTTGCGCCACCGGAACCCGGGGAAAGGAATGACGCACCATGTTGATGAACCTGCGACCGCTTTGGGCGGATATGGGAATCGGTCTTTATTGGCAACTCATGGCAGTCTGGTTCGTGGCGGCGGCCCTGATGGGCTGTTCCGCTTCCGGACCGGGTAACCCGAAGGTGCCCAAGGGGGCCAAGAGCTCGAGTGGAAAGCAGGCTCGGATCGAAACCGAAATGGGTAACATCACCATCGAATTCTACGCGGACGACTCTCCCACGGCGGTGGAGAACTTTCGCCTGTTGGCCGAGAATGGCTACTACGACGGGCTTACCTTTCACCGGGTGGTGGAAGGCTTCATGATCCAGGGGGGAGACCCCCGGGGAGATGGGACCGGAGGCGAAAGTGCCTGGGGAGGCACCTTCGACGACGACATCGATCGCAGTTCCGCCCTGTACCGGCGGGGATATCGCCGCGGCATTGTAGCCATGGCCAACGCCGGGCCCGATACCAACGGCAGCCAGTTTTTCATCATGCACGGCAACTCGCGGCTGCAGCCCAACTACGTCATCTTCGGCAACGTGGTGGAAGGCCTGCCGGTGGTGGATGCCCTGGCAAGTGTTCCGACGGCTCGCAGCAGCAGTGGCGAGATGAGCCGTCCCACTCGGCCGCTGGTGATTCGAAAGGTCGAAATCCTGCCGTAGTGGCCACGGCTATTCCGTTTCCGCCTCGTACACCGGATCGCCCCGGTGAAGCCGCACGGCGATTCGCAGGGTCTGGTTGAGCGCTCGCTGGGTCGGTGCGTGGGCGGCAAGGTATCGGGCAGCCGCGACCATGACCAGCCGCTTTTCTTCTTCATCCTCCAACTCGTCGTGCTGACGGATCGCAGCTTCCAGGACCTGGAAGCTGTGGAACTCGGCGTCCTCGCGGAGCAGACTCTCGGTCAACGCGCGGAAAAGCGCGGCGCTGTCGCCTCGGCCGTGCAGGTAACTGTAGACCCTTTGCCCGGCGGCGTCGGTCTGTTGCTGAACGTTCATCAGGTTGAGCAGATCCTGCAGGGCAGCCTCCGGGCGGTCGTTCGCTTTCCCGTTGCCCGATGGCATTCGGGCGGGGGGGATGTTGAAGAAACGGTCGAGATAGCACCGCATTGCGCCGTGGAAGACGCCGCGGAGGAGGTCGGCCGATTCGGTCCGCTTGAGCATCTGATGCAACGCATTGGCATAGGTGAAGGTGTGAAGCGCTGCGATCCAGTCCGCGAACTCGTTTTGGACGTGGAAGCGCACGATCCGGAGCGCGGCAACGTAGGCGACGGCCTGCGCCAGTTGCACCGGCCTGGCTCCTTCGCGCAAGGCGCCCTTGAGCGCGTCCAGGCAGACGAACGGATCATCCGCGAGGAGTCGATCGGCGAAATCCGGCCCGCGGACCCAGGTTTTCCCCTCGCCTTCAGCCAGCATGGCGGGAAGCTCTTCGAAGGCGCCGCGCAACACCGGAAGAAGGTCGATAGGATGGCGCCAGGCATTCCGCTCCTCGCTGCGGACCGCGGTGCACAGCCGGTGGACCAGAGACGGCAGAATCCGGTCCGCATGATCCCATCCGATGCGGTCGAGCAGCTCGAACGCCTTGTTGATGAAATCGACCACGTGGCCGCCGTCGAGATAGAAATGGTCAGTGGCCGCGGTCACCATCATGTCGGCGATGTCGGCGTCGGACAGGCCCTTCCGCACTGCGGTCAGCAGGCACCGTTCCGCCCCCTCCGTGCTGCGGACCTCGACAAAGTAGCGCAGCCAGCGCTTGAGGTGTTCGTGGGGAATCTCCTCGTTGTCCAGGGGGCTGATCTCGAACTTGGGCGTCATTCCCGCACAGTCCCGCGCGACGTGAACCAGTCCGTGAAACAAGGGTGCGATCCGGTCATCCCCTTCCAGGTGATCGCAGAGGTTGGCCATGGCGCTGAGGATGGTGAGACCTGAGGCCCAGTCCTGCCGGTGCCGCACGCCGTAGAGTGCGCCCAGCTTCGCGATCTCGTCAGGCGTGACGCCGCTGTGCAGGAGGCCGATGACCGATTTGCCGATGATGAGGCTGAGATTCTGCTCCATCCCTTCCCGAAGCCGGCGCGACCAACGTGCGACCGGATCCCGCTGCGGCCTGACCGTGCTCAGATAGACCTCGCCCCCCTTGACCTTGACCCGATAGGCATCCACATCGTCGGCGAACAGATTGAAAGTACAGCCGCTGGCCAGGTCGAAGCGGGCGTGATGCCAGTGACAGGTGAGAATCCCGTCCTCGACCGTGCCGCGATTCAGGGGAAAGCCCATGTGCGGACACCGGTTGTCTACCGCGTAGATCCTGCCTTGGTGATGGAACAGTACGATCGGGACGGGACCGTCCGATACGAGGAGCGGACTCCTGGCCTGCACTTCCGCCAAGGACCCGACGTGAATCTCATGATCGATGCCGGCCATGGGTACAACCTCGCTTGGAGAACCAGGGCTAACCCTTGGAAAGAAACCTCTGGACGTACTCGCCGACGGCTTCCCGGGTGCTGGGGAAGGCGAGTTCCTGCCAGGGAATGTCCTCGGGGGCAAAGAGCCCCACGTCGAGGCACTCATCTCCGGCCTCGAACGTGCCGCCGATCACCTCGGCGGTGTAGACCACCAGAATGACGGGACTCCCCGAATAGGAGT
This sequence comes from Acidobacteriota bacterium, assembly GCA_028875135.1. GTDB lineage: Bacteria > Acidobacteriota > Terriglobia > Versatilivoradales > Versatilivoraceae > Versatilivorator. Next base: position 480 of record JAPPFQ010000342.1, on the reverse strand, counting down.
AGACATTGAGCAGGCTGACCAGGCGCACCTCCAGGTGCGCTTCTTCCCTGGTCTCCCGGACAGCCGCATCCTTGACAGCTTCGCCCCGGTCCACGAACCCGCCCGGAAACACCCATTTACCGTAGCTGGGCTCGATGGATCGCTGCAGCAACGGAATCTTGCCCTCGATGGTGAAGAGCGTGCCGGCGGCGACCTTCGGGTCCAGAAAGAAAACGAATCCGCAAACCGTGCAGACCAGGCGTTCCGGCTCGGTGGGCTTCAATAATCTGGAAGCGAGGGGGCCGCCGCAACGGGGACAGAAAGAGTATTCCATCGCTAGAGATCCGTGGGCGAAAAGCCGATGCTGCGGTCCTCGCGCTCGACCCAGAAGGCGATGGGTCTGGCAAGATTGTTGATCTGAACCCTCACGATCACGCCGCTGCCCTGCGACTCCGATTCGACGATCTTGAAGTAGCGGACCCGACCGTAGTATCCGTCTTC
>JAPPFQ010000424.1 GCA_028875135.1 Acidobacteriota bacterium | reverse complement strand
CATACGACCCCGGGTTGCCACCCGGGGCTACCCTGAGCCGCTGCTTCGCAGCTCTATAAGGATGGCTTGTAGGGGACGACTGCGTGGCCGCCCTACGCCAACCGCAGCTTCGCAGCTCCCCCTTAACCCACAACACTGCAAGGGGAAACGTGCTTGTTTATTGGGATAGTGGGCCGGGCGCCAGCCCGGCCACCCTAACTGATCACTATCCACTATCCACTGACAACTGCCTTTCTACGCCCGGTTGCCGCCGTAGGCTCCTCCGATCAGGTTGCCTTGCCGGAACCGCGACAGGGAGAAGCGGCTTATGTCGGCCGTGCGGGTCTCGCCGGCGACGATCTCCTCGGCCATCAGCTCGCCCACGCCCGGGGCGATCTTGAAGCCGTGGCCGCTGAAACCGGCGCACATGTAGAAGCCCTCGACCCCCTCCACCTTCCCCAGGATGGGATTCCAGTCCGGCGTCACGTCGTAGAGGCCGGTATAGGCTTCAATGGGCAGCGCCTTGTCGAAGGATGGAAAACGCTGCAGGAACCGGTCGTGGGTCTCCCGGATGAAATCGGCATCGGCCGAGCGCTCGTAGCCGTCGGGGTCCACCTCCTGGTACTCCTTGGGAAATCCGCGGCCCACCAGGGTGCGGGTGGATCCGTGAGGACGGTAGTAGATGGCCTTGGCCATGTCCGAAAACACCAGCCGGGGAGGGCCTCCCACCTCGGCTGTCTCCATCAGGATCTCCTCCTCCCGGGTCACCTGGATGGGCGCTTCCACCCCGGCCCAGGCGGCCACCCTGCCGGACCAGGGGCCGGCCGCGTTGACCACCGCCTCGGTCGAAATCTCCCCCCGCGGGGTGCGCACGCCGGCGATCTTCCCTCCCGCCACGCTCAACCCTTCGACGGGAGTCAGGGGCAGCAGGTGACCGCCCCCATCGCGGAACCGCGCGGCGTAGGCGGCGGTGGTGGCATGGGGGTCGGCATAGCCCGCCCCCGGTTCCCAGGCGATCCGGTGCACGTCGCTCAGGTCGATCCGGGGCTCCATCTCCAGCAACTGCCGCCGGTCGATCTCGCGGGTGTCGATGCCCAGGCTCCGCTGCATCTCCAGGTTGCGGCTGAAGCCCTCGGAAACGTATTCGGGAACCAGGAAGGCCCAACCGCAGTTCACGAACCCCGGGCTGCCGCCGACCTCGTCGTCGAAATGGTGGAAGATCTCCACCGACCGCTTCACCAGCCGCACCAGGTCGGGATGGGAATAGTGCTGCCGGATGATGGCGGCCGAACGGCCCGTCCCGCCCGAGGCGATCAGCCCCTTCTCCAGCAGGACCACCTTGCGCAGCCCGGCCTTGACCAGGCTGTAGGCCGTGCTGGCGCCGTTGACCCCGGCCCCGATCACCACCGCGTCGGCTGTTCGGACCATCTTGCCTCCTTGTCCCTGTCCTTTCCTCGGCTGTCTGCCGGCCCGCCGGCACACGCCGAAGACCATGCAGCTCTCCGCCGCCTTGCAGTCCTACGGTGTCCGGCTTTCGGCCCGTCCCGCCAGGTCCCGGTAGCCGGCGGCCCGCTGCCGGACGTCATCCGCCAGCAGCAGGTCCCGGATGACGGCCACCGAGTCCACTCCCGACTCGAACAGCGGCCCGACGTTCTCCAGGGTGATCCCGCCGATGGCCACCAGCGGCTTGGCGACCTGCTCCCGGATGGCTTGAAGCTCCTGCCGGCCCACCACCGGATCGGGGTTTTCCTTGGTCCGGGTGGGAAAGACCGGCCCGATGGCCACGTAATCCACCGGGCTTTCCCTGGCCTGGAGGGCCTGCTCCAGCCCATGGGTGGAGAGGCCGATGATGGCCTGCTCGCCCAGAATCCTGCGGGCCTCGGCGGCCGGCAGGTCCTCCTGGCCCACGTGAACCCCGTCGGCACCGCTGACCCAGGCCAGGTCGGCGCGATCGTTGACGATGACCTTCAGCCCGAGCGGCCGCGCCAGCGACACCAGCCGCCGGCACTCCCGGAACAGATCCCCGGAAGAGAGATCCTTGCCCCTCAGTTGGACCCATTGCACCCCGGCGCCGGCCAGCCCGGCCAGGACCGGCTCCAGCGGCTGCTTCAAGACCGCCAGGTCGATGATGGGGTAGAGCGGGAAGAGCTTTGCGCCTTGGGATGGCATGGGCCTGGAAGGAGCGCCCCCGTCCTGCCGGCGCGGACGCCGCCGGGAGCCGGCCCCTGGAGTGCCGGGCGCGGGTCAGGCGTAGCGCTCCATGAACCCGGTATCCAGGCGGCCGGCCAGGAAGTCGGGTTCCTTCATGATCCTCTGGTGCATCGGAATGGAAGTGCGCACACCCTCGACGATGAACATCTCCAGGGCCCGCTCCATCCTGCGAACGGCCTCCGGGCGGCTGGGCGCGTGCACCACCAGCTTGGCGATCAGGGAGTCGTAGTAGGGAGGAACCTGGCATTCGGAATAGACGGCCGTGTCCACCCGCACCCCTGTGCCTCCGGGCACATGGAAGGCGGTGATCCTCCCCGGGGAGGGCCTGAAGGTCTCGGGGTCCTCGGCATTGATCCGGCATTCGATGCTGTGGCCCCGAAGCCTGGGCGGCTCCTCCAATTCCAGGGGTTCCCCGGCGGCCATCCGGATCTGCAGCTTGACCAGGTCCACCCCGGCGACCATCTCGGTGACGGGATGCTCCACCTGAATCCGGGTGTTCATCTCCATGAAATAGAAGTTCCGATCCTCGTCCACCAGGAACTCCACCGTTCCCGCGCCGGAGTATCCCACCTCGGCCAGGGCTTTCTCCACCTGCCTGCCGACCCTTTCGCGAATATCCTGGTCCACGATCACGGACGGGGACTCCTCGATCAGCTTCTGGTGGCGTCGCTGGATGGAACATTCCCGCTCCCCGAAGTGAACCACCTTGCCGTGCCGGTCCCCCATCACCTGGAACTCGATGTGGCGCGGCTTTTCCAGGTACTTCTCCAGGTAGAGATCGGGCACCCCGAAGGACAGCCTGGCCTCGTTCTCGGCGGTGGAAAAGGCGGACGACAGCTCTCCGGGGCTGCGCACGATTCTCATGCCGCGCCCCCCTCCCCCGGCCGCGGCCTTGACGATGACCGGATAGCCGATGCCGGAGGCGACCTCCAGCGCCTGATCCAGGGAATCCAGGGCCCCCTGGCTCCCCGGAAGCACGGCCAGACCGGCCTGGACCATGCGTGCCCGCGCCCTGGCCTTGTCGCCCATCAGGCGGATCACCTGGGGCGAGGGTCCGATGAAGCGGACGTTGCAGGCTTCGCAGACCTCGGCGAAGTAGGCGTTCTCGGCCAGGTAGCCGTAGCCCGGGTGGACGGCGTCCACGTCGGTGACCTCGGCCGCGCTGATGACGCTGGGAACCTTGAGGTAGCTCTCCGAGCTCTGCGCCGGACCCACGCAGACCGCTTCGTCGGCGAAGCGCACGTGCAGCGAGTCCCTGTCAGCCTCGGAAAAGATGGCTACCGTCCGGATGCCCAGCTCTCGGCAGGCGCAGATGACGCGCAGTGCGATCTCGCCACGGTTGGCCACCAGGATTTTCTTGAACATGACGACTTCCGCCGTTCCCGGACGGGGTATCGCCCGCCTTTTCGAAGTGTTGAGAGGGGCTCAGGCTGGAGGGGGACGGGAGGCGATCCGATTCGGTCCCCGGGGAGGCCCCCGTCCCGGCCGCCGCCACCCGGCCCGGACCACAGCTCATCCCGTTCGGCGAATCCCGAAGAGCGCCTGGTTGTACTCGACGGGCTCGCCGTTGTTCACGTAGATCTCCGCAACTTCCCCGTCGGCATCCGAGGGGATCTCGTTCATCAGCTTCATGGCCTCGACGATGCACAGGGTCTGCCCTGACCGCACCCTGTCGGCCACCTGCACGAAGGGGTCGGCATCCGGTTTGGCCGCCCGGTAGAAGGTCCCCACCATGGGGGATCGAATCACGTGCAGGTCGGGCTCAGCGGCCGCGGGAGGCGGCGCCCCCGAGCCCTCGGGGATTGCCGCTCCGGCAGCGCCCGGCACCTGTGCAGCGATTCCTCCGGTAGTCTCCACTGTCACGGCGGGCGACCCGGACGGGGAGGAGGGGGCCTCCTTGCGGATTCTGATCTTGACTCCGGTCCGCTCCAGCTCCAGCTCGGTAATCCCGCTGTCGCAAACCGCCTGAATCAACTCCCTGATCTGATCGATGTTCATCCGGTCGCTCCCTTTCCAC
>JAPPFQ010000052.1 GCA_028875135.1 Acidobacteriota bacterium | reverse complement strand
GCCTATCCCGTAGTCATTCCAGCGGATCAGGTCGTCCCGGTCCATGGCGGACTCCAACTCCGGCGGGTCGGCGCGCCGGTCCAGGACCTTCAGCTCGGTACGGTCCTCGGCCATGACCACGATTGGCAGCCTGGGGATCTCCTTGAGCTTGCCCGAGACCTTCGACAAGTCGCCCTGGAAGATCCAGCGCCCGTCGTCGTAACCCTTGTCCAATCCGAAGTCCAGGTGAGTCGGGTCCCGGATGCCGGCGTAGGCCCACTGGGTGTTCCACCAACTGAACTTGCGATAGTTCACCTTGGCGGTGAGCGTGATCCTGTCGCCGCTGATCTCAGGCACCTTCAGGCGGAATCGCACCGTGTCGGCGGCTCCGGGAGGGATCAGACGGACATACAGGGTGGAACGGGCCGCCCAGGCATTCCGCTTGTTGATGAGGTTGCCGTGCTCATCCAGCAGGTAGGCCCGATACATGTGGGCGCTCTCTTCCACGGGGCCCTCTCCGTTGTCCTCCACCCGGCCGCTCCAGAAGATCACCTGCCCACGGTCGTCCACAGCCTGAAGCTCCACCCAGACATCGAAGGCGTCCACGGTTCCGCCGGGGAAGAAGTGGCCGACGTTTAGCGTCCTCACCACCACGTCCACCCGCACCGAATCCCCGCGCCGCACGGTGGCTCCGATCCTGTCCAGGGGAGCGACCACCTTGAGTGGAGGAGTGGTGACCATGCCCCGGGCGCCGAAGGATTCCGATTCCTCTCCCACCGCAAAGGTGCTGGAAAGTTGCAGGCTGGCTCCGGTTCGGCCGGCAGATTCGGCCGCTTCCACCGGGTTGCCCAAGGCCATGGCGAAAATGTCGATGCCGACCTGCTTGTCCTGCAGGAAGTCGATGGTGGTCTGCAGTTGCTTCTGGTCCCGGTTGGCCAGGGGCACGGCGGTATTGGCGCCCGGGAACCGGTGAGAGTGGACCTTGCCGTCGATGTTCCCCAGGTCGTCGGAATCCACCAGGGGCATGTGGCAGTCCACGCACTTGCGGGGCTGGGGCGGGTAGTAGAAGGACCGGGCCCCCTGTCCGGAGACTCCGCTGGCCTGCCAGTTGTCGTAGTCGTTGAATCCTCGCAGCCAGCGGTAATGGTTCACCGGAGAATCCAGGTGCACCTTGTGGCAGCTCGAGCAGAATTCGGCGGTGTCCTTCCGATGGAAGGGCTTCATGAAGACCTTCTTGTGAGGGCCGGGATCCGCCATGGTCAGAAAATCGTGGAACCACTGCAGCAACGCGTTGTCGCTGGTCGCCATGTCATGCAGCGGCGGATATTCGATGACCAGGTCCCCGTTTCCCATGCTGCTTCCGATGCTGACGATGGAATGGCAGGAGGTGCAGGCCAGACCGGCCTGTGCTTCCGGGGTGTCGATCTGCTCCCGGATGGGGGTGTCGAATCTCCCGTTGAAGAAAACGGCATGGTCGTGGCAGCCGGCGCACCACTTGGAGGGCTCGGTGCCGACCACATCCTGCATGTATTCGATGGATTTGCGGTACCACTGATTGTTGAAGGAGGAGAAGTGGTGCATGGAGGAGTACCACTGCTCGTAGATATCGGGATGGCACCGCTGGCAGGTGTGGGAGGTCATGAAGAAATCGGAGGGAATCAGGTCGCCGCTGGTGGTGGTGGACGAGGAGGGGAAGAAAGGACTCTCCGGTCCGTCTCCTTCCTCTTCCATGGAGAGCGGCGTGCGGGTCGGGTTGCGGATGCGGTCGGCCTCGTCCGGGAAGGTGCGCTGATAGCCGGCCAGGAATGCCGGAATCAGCACCAGCAGCGCCGCGGCCACGCCATATCGCCTGCGCGCCATTCCCACAAGGCCTACGCGATAGCTCTCTCTCCACCAGGTTTGGACGGCAAAACCCGCCAGGACAAAGGCCAGCAGGGCCAGTCCGATGTGTGAGTGGAGGATCCAGCGATTGGGTTGGGTGTTGCCTACCACCAGCAGCGCCTGGGCCGGAATCGAGCTGGCCAGAAAGCAGACCAGTGCCCAGCGGACCACCGGGATCATCCTTCTGAAGCGGGTCAGCAGGTACCACAGAGCAATTGCGGTCAGGACCAGGCCCAGTCCCAGGTGCAACGCCAGGTTTGAAATGTAGAAAAGGTTGGGTTCTGCATGAGGCCACAGGTAGGCCCCGTTGACGGCCAGCAGGAGAAAGGCGTAAAAGCAAGTCAGTGCAAACCTGTTCACCGGACCACCCGTTTCCCCCGTGTCCTCCACGGAATCAGTTTAGCAGGGGACCGGGGTTGCGGCAAATGAGGGGAATGAGGAATGATGAATGAGGAATGATGAATGAGGAATGATGAATGAGGAGTGAGCGGGCGGACTTCCGGGCACCTCCTCCAAATTCCGGGCTGCCCTTGGGAAGGGGCGTGTGCCGGAGCCCGAGGGCGTGATACGGCGGACTGCGCAGAAACTACTCTCGGGCCGCCAGATAGGCCCCGTCGCCGCTGCGCTCTCCCGGACTGCCGCCGTCGTTGATGACCCCGTAGGCCAGGAAGGGGTTGTTTCCGGAAATCTTGCGGATTCGGACGTATCCCTGGGTGGTTCCCGCAGCATAGTCCCGCAAGATGCTGTCGATCTGGCGCCATCCCCGGGCCGGGACGGTCCTGCCGGTGATGGTACGGACCAGCAGGCCCGTATCCCCGTCGAAGATGTCGATGCTGAAGACACTCCGGCTGTCGTCGACTTCTCCGGTGTTGACCAGGGCCAGGTTGCTGCGGCTTTCCCGGTTCTGCTGCAGCCCCTCGACCCAGGCCTCGGTGCTGAATGCCGATCCATAGGGCACGGCGCTGTAGAAGACGCCGTACCGGCCTCCGGCGAGTAGGGCCGGCGAGACCGTCCGGGCTCCGATCACGATCCCGCTCAGGTCTCCCCCATCCACCCAGGCGAACAGGGCTCCGGCCAGACCGCCTGACGGCCCGATGCCGGCGACGCCTTGCCTTCTCATTTCGTCGACCAGGTTGGGGGTGATCACCTGCTCCCCGGCCTCCAGGCGCATGCTGAATTCGGCTGTCAGGTCGGGGGCATCCACTCCTTCAGCCACGAAGGCAAAGCTCACCGTCTTGCGCCGCTCCGAGAAATTGGTCACCGTCAGCTCACTGGTAAAGGATCCTTTTTCCAGGATTACGGGCAGGGTTTGGCCCGAGATTCCCGCCAGCGAGGCGGCCGTCGCCGGATGGACGAAGGACCCGTCCGAGTTGGCCTGGTCGTTGATGACCCCGTAGGCGTAGAAGGGGGCTTCTCCCGCTGTCTTTTCCACTCTGACGTACCCGTTGGCCAGGCTGCCCAGCACGCCGTCGAACTGGCGGAAACCGCCCGGTTTCAGGGTCACCTCGTCAAGCATGGTGGGGTTGGAGTCGGCCGCATCTCCCGTAAAGAGCGCTACCCTCAGCCTGATGGGTCCATCTGCCGCAAGCCCCATGTTCTGCAGGGCGAGGTTGGAGCGATCCTGCGCGGTCTGACGCAGGCCGGCCAGATAGACCGGATCCTGAAACCCGTCCCCCATTGAAACAGCCGGATAGGCCACGCCGGCACGCCCCCTGGGAACGGGGGTGGTGGTCCGCACCGACACTCCCACGGTCGAATCGCCGGCATACTCGACCGCCAGCGTCCCGATGGGACTCCCGCCCGCGGGTATGGGGATGCCCAGGCCGCGCAGGTATTCGATGGCGTCCGGGACGATCTTCTGCCGTCCGGCGGCCAACAGGTCGGTGGCGGTCCCGCTGCCTCCGCCCCGATGGGCCGTGTAGGTATGGGTGAGGGCAGCCGGCGCCGTTCCCCGGTTGGTCAGCGTCATTTCCGAGGTGAAATTGGCACCCCTCTTGCCGGCCGCGCTCAGGATCACCGGGACAAAGGATCGTTTCAGGCCGACGCTGCCGGGGCCGGCCACGGTGACGGTGTAAGTCTTCGGATCGGGAGGTCCTGACACCAGGACCTCGGTCTTCAGGAAGGGTGCGTCGGGGCCTGTTCCGTCAGACGGGCCCAGGCGGATCTCGGAGAGATTGCCCAAGGTAAACAGGAGGGTCTTGCCGGCTCCGGCGCTCTCCAGCAGGTCCAGAGTGATTTCCCTGCGGGTTTCTCCCGCCACGAACAGCAAACCGTCCTTGGGAGAAGGAGAGAGGTTGGCATAGTCGGTCGAGGAGACGGTGCCGCCAACGGCATAGGGCACCCGAAGGG
>JAPPFQ010000729.1 GCA_028875135.1 Acidobacteriota bacterium | reverse complement strand
CGGCCGATAATGGCAACGGTGGGCTGGCTCAAGGGAATCGCCTCCGGAAGATCTCCGGACTTGCCTCAGTATACCGCATTAATAGGGATGCTACCTGTCTCGGACATCGACTACAATTCCGCTGAAAGGAGCGGGGCAGGCTTCCCTGGTCCGCGAGTGAAATGCCTGAAGGATAGCGATTTTGAGCCGAAAGAGCCTTGACATCGGTTGCGGCCGCTTCAAGCTTCCCGGAAGCATCGGCCTGGACGTGGTGCCCCTGGAAGGGGTGGACGTGGTTCACGATCTGGACCGCTTCCCCTATCCCTTTCCCTCCGACTCCTTCGACCACGTTCGGATGTCCCACGTGGTGGAACACATCCAGTCCATCGTTCGCACCATGGAGGAAGTCCATCGCATCGCCCGCCCGGGGGCCCTGGTGGAAGTGATCACGCCCCACTACACCGACACCTCCTCCTGGCAGGACCCCTCTCACCGCTGGCACCTCAACAGCCGCTCCTTCGAGCACTTCGAACCGGCATCCCGAACCAACTACTATTCGAAGGCCCGCTTTGAGGTCGAATACTCCGAGGTCAAGCTGCTCAAGCTCTACCGCTGCCTCGGCTTCGAGTTCCTGATCAACCTGCAGAACCGCAGTCCCCGTTTTCGCTTCCTGAGAAAGTTCTGGGAACAGTACCTCTGTACCCTGATCCGCGGAAAAGTCATGTCCTTCCGACTGCGGGTGCTGAAGTAGCCGGTCCGGGTTCCCCACGGGTCCAACCATGAAGAAAGAGCTGGCAGTGGTACTGGTGAGCGGGGGCATGGACAGTTGTGTCTGTGCGGCCATGGCTCTGCAGCAGCACGAGGGGGCCTTCCTCCATGTCTCCTACGGGCAGCGCACCGCCCGCCAGGAACTGCGAGCCTTTCATCGCATCGCCGAATTTTACGGGGTGGAAAGAAGGCTGGTGTGCGAGCTGTCCCACCTGGGCCGGATCGGAGGGTCCAGTCTGACGGATGCCGCCATAGCGGTCGAAGAGGCCGACCTGGAGCGCCGGGAGATTCCAAGCAGCTATGTGCCCTTCCGCAACGCCCACTTTCTCTCCATTGCGACCTCCTGGGGCGAGGTGCTGGGCGCCCGCTCCATATTCATCGGGGCCGTATTCGAGGACAGCTCGGGGTACCCGGACTGCCGCCCCGAGTACTATCGGGCCTTCAACCGCCTGATCGAGGCGGGAACCCGCCCCGAGACCCGCCTGGAGATCCTGACACCGGTCATCCGAATGAAGAAGAGCGAAATCGTAGCCGCCGGACAGAGGCTGGGCGCTCCCCTCCACCTGACCTGGTCCTGCTATCGGGACGGGGACATCGCCTGCGGGCGGTGCGACAGTTGCGCCCTGCGGAGGAGAGGATTTCGGGAAGCCGGCGTGGAGGACCCGACTCCCTATCTCACCGGGGAGAAATCCTAGCCCAGGGAACACTTTTGCGGTAGAGTTCATCCAAAAGGGAAAGCCTGGGAAACAGGCAGAATCCGTCGCTGGAGGTTTCCATGAACACAAAGATACGCGCCCTGCCGACACTGGCCATGCTGGCCGTCGCAACCCTGTTGCTGCCGGCCGCCCTGTCGGCCCAGAGCTCCCTCTCCGGAGAGGTCATCGGCGAGGACGGTAAGCCCCTGGAAGGAGCCGTGATTACCCTGGACCGGATCAAGGTCGAAAAGAACTACCAGGTCAAGACCGGCAAGGACGGGCGCTACTTCGTCGGGGGCCTCAGACCCGCCTTCTACAAGGTGGTCCTGGCCATCGACGGCCAGCCGGTAGCCCACTACCAGGAGTTCCAGATCAAGCTGGGGAACGAGAACACGCTGGACTTCGATCTGGCCGAAATCAGAAAGCAGGCCCTGGCCCAGTTGAGCGACGAGGAAAGAGAAGCCAGGGAGCAGGAGCGCAAACGCAGGGAAGCCGCCGAAAAGAAGTTCACCAGCATGAAGTCGGCTTTCGACGAGGGGCGGAAGCTGTTCATGGCCAAGAACTACGAGGCGGCCTCGGTGGCCTTCAAGAGGGCTTCGGAAATCGATCCCAAACAGCACGTGGTTCACGGCAACCTGGCCATTTCCTACCAGAGGCTGAGGAAGTACGACCAGGCGCTCGAGGCCTACAAGAACGCCCTTGCCGCTCTGGCCAACAGACCCGATCCCCTGGCGGAGTCGGAGTACTACTTCAATATGGGCCTTGTCCACGGTACCAAGGGTGAGTCGGAGCTGGCGGTGGAGGCCATGGAGAAGGCGGCCGAGCTCGACCCCGGCAGGGCCGGACAGGCCTTCTACAACCTGGGCGTGGTGCTGAGCAACAGCGGCAAGAACCCGGAGGCCCTGGAGGCGTTCAAGAAGGCCGTCGAAGCCGATCCGAAACACGCCAACGCCCACTACCAGATCGGAATGGGCCTGGTAGCCACGGCCACATTCACCGCCGACGGCAAGACGATTCCCGCGCCGGGCACCGTCGAGGCCTTCGAGAATTACCTGCTGTATGAGCCCGAGGGAAGGTTCGCCGCACAGGCCAAGGCCATGATCCAGACCCTGTCGGCCAGCGTGCAAACGGAGTTCAGCGAGGAATGATAGATTTACAGGCGAGGGGGAGGCCGGGTCTCAGGTCTCCTTGAACTCCAGTCCGTCCACCACCCAGTCCAGGCTGCCTCTATGCAGGATCAACGAGGCTTCCAACCTGTCGAACCCGGTCTCGCCGCTGGCCGCCAGATAGATGGTGGTCCCCATGGTCATGCGATCGGGTTCGGTCTGAACCAGCGAGGTGACCTCAAAGGCGACGTAGGCCGGATCTTCCGAGCCCAGCAGGTATTCGCTCATCACCCCCTGATTCTCGAAACGGCTCTGAAACCCCTGGGTCAGCAGTTGGCTGGCCGCCTCGACGTTGCGGTCGATCAGGTGCCTCATGAATCGCTTGGCGACCATCATGGCGAACTTGGCCCGCTTCTCGCTGGCCACGTTGAAGGGCATGATGGGCCGGCGGGGATCGGACCTCAGGAATTTGATATCCTCGGCCAGCCAGTCTCCCCTGATGTTGACGAACCGGATCTGCTCGTTGATCCGGCTGCTCACCTGGTTGTTGAGGTCGACCCAGGTGCTTTCCACCGAGACCTGGAACTTGTCGCCGCCTACATCGAAAATGGCGGCGGGACTGAAGTTGAAGGCGGCGATGCGCCCGCTGCGCACCCGGATGGAGAGACGCTTGCCGCGAAGATAACGCTTCTCCAGCTTGGCCGTCATGAGTTTGCGGGCCTGGACGTTGTGCCGCAGTGTTCTGGCGGCCATGAAAGCCTTCACAACCTCTGCCTTCGAGGTGTCCGGCGAACCCTGGGGCAATGCCGGGACAGCAGGCATCCAGGCCAAGGCAATCCCGAGACAAGCCAGGCTACGGACACCGGGGATTCTCGTCTTCAACGCTTCCTCCTCGCGGGCTGAGGGGCTACGGATCCAGTGCGGAATCCTAGTGTACCCCGAATAGTGACCGGATTCATCTCCGCGTGGTTCTTTTCGGGCGGCGGAAGGGGCGGACGCGGTTTTTCAGCACACGCCGGCACCGGCCGTCCCAATTGACTTCAATCGGGTTTTCCGCTTAAATTGCGGGGTTAAGAGGCTCCTGGTCAGGGGATTTTAGGGAACCTTGCCGGGCGGGCGCGGAGCGGGCGGCGGCCGAGTGGGCCTGCATCCAGAACCGAACATGAACCTGCTCAAACAAGAAGCTGTCGGCAGCGACACGGTCTGGCGGGAAATCCGTGAAGACGTCTCTCTCGAGGCCGCCAGGGAACCCATCCTGGCCAGCTTTCTGCATTCCACCGTGCTCAACCACCAGAGCCTGGAGGACACGCTCAGTTTTCATCTTGCCGCCAAGCTGACCAGTCCCAGCCTGTCTCCCATGCTGATTCGGGATGTCATCGACGAGGCGCTGGCCGACAGCGCTTCCGTTCGAGCCGCGGTTCGGGAGGATCTGAAGGCCTTCCGTGACAGAGACCCCGCCTGCAACAGCTATGCCGAGCCTCTGCTCTACTACAAGGGGTTCCATGCGCTACAGTCCTACCGCGTGGCCCACTGGCTGTGGACGCACGGGCGGCACCAGTTGGCGCTGCTGCTGCAGAACCGGATTTCGGAAGTCTTCGGGGTCGACATTCATCCGGCCGCCCGCATCGGCAAGGGGGTTTTCATCGATCATGGGACGGGCGTGGTCATCGGC
>JAPPFQ010000533.1 GCA_028875135.1 Acidobacteriota bacterium | reverse complement strand
GATAGAGCATCCTGAGGTTCAGGCTTTCCTGGCGGACTTTCCCCGGCGAGTGGCTCCCTCGGGGAAAGCCAGCGGTATCACCCTGCAATCGCTGGACGAGTGCCGGCGGGCTTATGAACAGGGTTATCGGTTTATCTCTTGCGGCAACGTGGTGCTGAGCGGTAAAGCGGCTCTGACCTCGGATCTGGATCGTTTGAGAACCATGGAGTCCTCCAACCGGGACGATTGATCGACAGAAAGGGCAGCCGGCGATCAAGGAGGCCGGAGCTGCCGGGTGAACGATGTCCACGACCGCTTTCATGCGCTACCGGAAGGATGCCGGCGTCCACTATGGAATTCTGGAAGGAGATCGTCTCCATCAACTGGAAGGCACCCCCCTGGAGACCCGTCAGACCACCGGGACCATTCACCGGCTTTCCGAGGTCCGCACCCTGGTCCCCTGTGAACCCCGCCAGGTCCTGGCCGTGGGCCGAAACTACCGGAGCCACCTCAAGGGAAGACCGGCCCCCTCGCGCCCGGAAATCTTCAACAAGCCCTTCAATTCTCTGCAAGATCCGGACTCTCCGATCGTTGTTCCGGCCGAAGCGGATGAGGTCCACCTTGAAGGCGAGCTGGTTGTGGTGATTGGACGGACCGCCCGAAACGTCTCACTCGAGCAGGCGGAAGCGTCCATCTTCGCTCTGACCTGCGGCAACGATGTCAGCGCGCGGGGGTGGCAGCGGGGTCCCCACCAGGACCTGCAGTGGTGGCGCGCCAAGGGGTGCGACACCTTCGGCCCGGTTGGACCGGTAATGGTTCAGGGGCTGGATCACCGAAACCTGCAACTGCAGACCCGTCTCAACGGCCGGGTGGTTCAGCAACAGACCACGGCCGACCTCATATTCGATTGCGCCACCACGGTCAGCTACATCAGCCGTTATCTCACCCTCAGCCCCGGAGACCTGATCTTCACAGGAACCCCGGGAGCTACCGACTGGCTCACGCCCGGCGATGTCGTCGAAGTTGAAATCGAAGGCATCGGGGTGTTGAGCAATCCGGTCGAGGCCGGCTGAAATGTTCCGGAAGACTTCAACGGCGGCCTGTCGGCCCAGCTCCTTCCCTCCCCTTTCCCACCTTCATTGACTTCATGGAGATTACCTACGGCTACAGATCCTATCGGGCAGACCGCGAAAGTTCGCTGACCATCGGCAATTTCGACGGCTTCCACCTGGGTCACCAGCGCATCCTGGACACCCTGGTCAATGCTTCCCGGGCCTCGGGAACCCGGTCGGTCCTGCTCAGCTTCCAGCCCCACCCCTTGCAACTGCTGGCGCCGGAGGACGCCCCTCGGGCAATCACTCCCCCGGAGGAAAAGGTTCGGCTGCTGGGCGCCAGCCGGCTGGAGGTGCTTGCCATTCTGGACTTTGACCGGGCCCTGTCCCGAATGAGCGGCGAGGAGTTTGTGCGGAAGATCGTGGTGGGGGTATTCCGGGCGCGGCTGGTTTTCGTCGGGAGCGATTTTTCCTTCGGGCATCGCCGCACCGGCAACGTCTCCTTGCTTCAGGATCTCGGCCGGGAACTCGACTTTCAGGTCCGCATCTGCCCTCAAGTGGTAGTCCGCGGATCCCGGGTCAGCAGCACGCGAATACGCGAGTTGATCCGAGCCGGGCGCATCAGCAGCGCCAATCGGCTGCTGGGGAGGTTTTTCAGCCTGAAGGGGAAGGTCGTGCCCGGGCGCGGCCTGGGACGAGAATCCCTGTTTCCCACCTTGAATCTGCGCCCCGGCGACGAGCTGATCCCTCGACCCGGGGTTTACGTCACCCAGGCGACTTTCGGGCGTCAGAATTATCCCTCGGTAACCAACCTCGGGTGGCGCCCCACGGTCTCCGGAAAAAATCTTACCGTGGAAACCCACCTCATCGACACCAGCCTGGAGAAACCTCCGGGTGATCTCGGTCTGGCCTTCCTGCATCGCTTGAGAGACGAAGAGAGGTTCGAGTCGCTGCAGCAGTTGAGAGCTCAGATTGCCCGCGACTGCCAGCGCGGCCGCCGGTTCTTTCGTCTCTTCAGGCGGCTTGGTCGTCCGACGGCGCCGGCCAGTTGACGGATTGGCTAACGAGCCGCAACCCGAAAGGTTCCAACCGCGAAGATGCTGGGAATTTCCAGGTGCCAGGCACCCTGCGGGGATCGGTAGCGCCGTTCCAGTTCGGGAAGAGTGAGGTTCTCTACCGCATCGAAGCCACGAGCCGCCATCAGCCCATTCATCGACGCCATGGAGTATTCGGCCTTCATGGGCTCTCCCCGTTTGGCGACGAAGGCTTTCAGTTTCTTTTTCATGACCCGGTGTTCGGAGCTCGAGGAGGTCTCGTCCAGCAGGTAGTCGAGCAGCAGGAGGGTCCCCTCAGGCAGCTTCCGGGCAATGGATTCCGCCGTCTCGCCCAGATCCTCGGCACTGAGGTAGTAGGCAACTCCCATCAGGGTCAGAAAGGTGGGCCGGGACCGTTGGAAACCTGAGCCTTCCAAGGCGTCGACAGCAGAGATTTTCGTGAGGTCGGCGGGGACAAAATGCAGGCGAGAGGGGATGGCCCATCCGGCCCGGTGGATACGGGCCAGCTTCTGATCCTGGGTGAGGGGATGGTCGATCTCGAAGACATCGATTCGACTCATGAGGTCGGGCCGGCGAAAGGCGAACGAGTCCATCCCGGCTCCAATGATGACGTACTGGTCGATTCCCTTCTCCACGGCTGCTTCCAAGGCCTGTTCGGCATATCTCGCTCGCAGCAGCACGCACAAGGACACCGGCTCTATGGCTCTCAACAGTCCATGGACGATAATCCATGACAGCGGAGGAAGCCGGACCACCAGGCGCCAAAACCATCCGCAGAGAAATCCGGAAAAGGGGTCCTCGAAAAGCCGCACCCGATTCCTCTGGTGAATGGCCCGCACGGCCGCGGTGAGTTCAGCGGTCGAGGCCCTGCTTTTTTTGTGTAGAGAAGTGGGCTTGCGAAGGCTCATGAGCGCCCCCCTACCAACCGGTTGACCTTGAATTGCCCAATCCCGGTCTGCAACCCGAGCAGCCTGCCCATTATGCCACGCGCTCATGAAGACGAATCACCAATGAACACAAAAGGGACAGGATGCGTGCGGGATGCCCGCGCTCACGGGAAGGCGTCACCCCATGACATCGTCCCACCAACCATGATTTTGATTAACATCGATGCACAGGATCTTTTTCCGGAGACGGCCGGCTTATCGTCCTGGGCATCCACAAAGCCGCGCGCGATCATCGCCCGAGCTAGCCTCTCGTGCAGCAGCGTTTCGTCTTGATTATCCTGTGCATCCTGTGCATCGATGTTCAATTCATGTTGCTTCTCGATTGATCGGTCGCGTCGCGGGTGTCCCGGCCGCATCCTGTCCCTTTGGCAGCCCATGAGTTTCCCTGCGATGCCTCAGCCGGCCACACTGTCGGGGAGTTGGCGGAAGCTCAGGATTGCAAATGTGAAGTCAGGCTGCTAGGATAATTTCGAGGCAGGCGAGCATGACACGAGCGATTACCTATCTGTTGCTCATCCTCTTTGTGGGATCCCAGGCGGACGACGTGGTCCGACTCTGTGCCGAAATGCTGTGTCCGGAAGGCCACACCCACGGTTGTTGCCACCAGTCGCGATCCGAGAAGAGCAGGCTGACGGTCAAGATGGAAGCCGGCCACTGCGCGCCGGCGGAAACGGCAAGTCCTCTCCAACTGGATCGGGCGACCTGCTGTGAGAGTCCGGCAGACGCTGCCAGGAATTTCTTCCGCACGGCGGAGCGGTTCCCCAAGGACACTGCCAGGCAACTCCTCCTCTCTGCCTCCAGACCCTTAGGCCTGCCGAACTTTCCGCCAGGCTCAAGCCCTTCTGTTATCCTTCCTCCAGCATTCCTGCAGGACCCATCCCCTCCAGACCTCCTTTCGACGGTCCTCCGTATCTAGACCCCAAGCCATCCGATTGATCGGTCCCACCTGATGAGGGTGCCGTCGTCCCAACGCGTCTGAACCCGTTCGGTTGCCAGGTTGCATTCCCCCGGCACCGTTTCGGCTGGAGGCGTCGGCCCTCAATTGGAATGAGGGAGACATGAAGTCACACCCAATTGGAAGGCGAGGCACGGAATCTCTGTTCCGGTCATTTTTTGGCGGGATCCTGATCCTCTTTGGATCGGCATCCTCGAATGCCGCGGAACTCTATTCGAGCCATGGAGATCCCCA
>JAPPFQ010000736.1 GCA_028875135.1 Acidobacteriota bacterium | reverse complement strand
GCCGCGAACGCGGCGAATAGAAAGCACCCGTTCGGGAACGCACTGCCTCTCCAAAGAAACTCCGCCCCACGTCACGTCTTGCCGCCGCCGCTCCGTCGCTCCACTCAAAGCTCCCGGGGACGTGACCCGTCACCAGCCCTCAGAACTCATTCGTCAAGCCCTTCTCTTCATCAACCAAATAGTGCCGGTCGGCATCCAGGTCGCGAAATTCTTGCACCACCCCGCTGGGCCACTTCACCTGCACCGTGTCGATTCGCTCGGCGCCCCCCAGGCCGAAATGAGCCCTGGGGTCGCTGGCCGAGAAGATGCCGACGGTTCGCTTGATCTCCCGGACCTGTCGGAGCTCGCCGGAGACTACCGTGACGCGGGCGCCGATGCCGTCACGGTTGCTCCGCGTCCCCCTGGCGCGGAACATGACCCAATGGTTGGGACCGGCGCCTTCGTGCCTGAAGAGCTGGGGAGTCCCGTTGAGGTTGCCGATGATGAAGTCGATGTCTCCGTCGTTGTCCAGGTCGCCGAAGGCCATGCCCCGGCCCAGCAGCTCTTTCTGCAGATCCGGTCCGGCCGACTTGCTCACATCCCTGAAGGTTCCGTCCTTGCGATTCAGGTAGAAGGAAGAAGGCTGGTAGTAGCGGTCGGACCAGCCGGCCGTCAGCACCAGCGCATACACGTGGCCGTTGGAGTGGAAGATGTCCTTCCAGCCGTCATGGTTCAAGTCGTAGAATCCCGTCCCCCAGCCGACCAGCATCCACTCCGGCTGGCTCAACCGGGCCTGTTGGCTCACGTCCTCGAACAGGAGCTGCCCGCGATTGTGGTAGAGCGTGCTGTAGTCGTCGGCGAAGTTGGTCACGAACAGGTCCGGACGCCCGTCGTTGTCATAGTCGGCCGCATCCACCCCCATGCCTGCCTGGAAACGCCCGTCGGCGTCAGTCGCCAGGCCGCTCAGGAAACCCATTTCCTTGAAGGTCCCGTCTCCCTGGTTGACAAAGAGCTGATTGGGCGTGCTGTCGTTGGCCACGTAAAGATCCGGGTCCCCGTCGCTGTCCAGATCGGCCCAAACCACCCCCAGGGAGTAATAGTGGTTCTTCACGTTCAACCCGGCTGCCTCGGTGACGTCCGAGAAGGTTCCGTCTCCGTTGTTGCGGTAGAAGCGATTGGCCGCTCCTTCCAGCCCCTTTGGACCGCAAAAGGCCGGAGCTCCCCGGTAGCTGCAGATGGGCTTGGAGCCGGGAGGCGGCAGACTGTCGAAATTGTAGCGAACGTAGTTGCAGACGTAGAGGTCCAGGTCCCCGTCCAGGTCGTAGTCGCCAAAGGCCGACGAAGAACTCAACCCGGAGTCTCCCACGCCGGCCCGGGCGGTGACGTCCTCGAAGGTGCCGTCTCCCCGGTTCCTGTAGAGGAAGTTGGCCTGCAAGTTGTTCAAGTAGACGTCCACAAAGCCGTCGTTGTCGTAGTCCCCCAGGGTGACTCCCATCCCCCATGCAGGCCGGGTCAGACCCGCCTCCCGGGTCACCTCCTTGAAGGTCCCGTCTCCCTGGTTCCGATAGAGCGCGCCGTGCGGGTTGTCTCCCTTGCGGAATCGTTCCAGGGTGGACCCTTGAACCATGATCAGATCCAGCCGGCCGTCGTTGTCGTAGTCGAAGAAGCCGGCCCCGCCTCCCTTGGCCTCGAACAGGTAGGGCTTGGTCTTCTCGGGGCCGTTGATATGGAGGAAGTCGATGCCGCTGGAGCCGCTGACATTGGTGAACCGGGGAATCGACTCGGCCCGAAGGAGACCACCGGCCGCAAGCGCCAGACACAAGCCAAGCCAAGTCCCTATGGCTTTGCAAATCATGCTCATGGCCTCAGCCGGCCCCGTCCCTCGCGGTCGCGCATCTTTTCGAATCGATCCATCTGATCCCGAGCCTGCCGGGGGCGCCCTGTCTCCAGGTAGAGCCGGGCCAGCAGGTAGTGCGCGTCAGGGAAGTCGGGTTTGAGGTCGATCCCCTTCAGCAAGGATTCAATGGCCTTGGCCGGTTGCTGCAGCCGGTGGTAGGTCTTGGCCAGGAAGAAGTGGAGTTCCGCCTGGTCCACCTTTTTGCCCTGCAGCGCTTGCAAATGGCCGAGAACCTTCTCGGTGCGGCCCATTCTCAGCAGGGCCTTGGCCAGGTGAAAACGAGCCTCCGCATGTTCCGGATGAGATTCCAACTCCGATCTGAAACGCTCGACGGCCTCACGGTCCTTGCCCTGCCTGAAAAGGAGTCTCCCCAGTCCGAATTGAAGGGCGGGATATCGGGGATCGGCCTCTGCTACCGCCGTAAACTGCTGCAGGGCCAGGCTGTCGAGATTGAGCTGAAGGCAATAGACGTTGCCCAACAGGAGACGGGCTCTCAAATTGCCGGGCTCGACGACCGCAACCCGCTCCAGAGCAGTGGCTGCCGGGCGATACTTGTTGTCCCGCAGGAAGAGAACGGCCCGTTGAAAGTGAGCCTCGGCCAGATCGGGCTCCAATTCAACCGCTCGGCGCAACGAAGCCTCGGCGTCGCTGAACTGATGCAGGGCGGTGTAGATCTCGCCTTGAAGCAGGTAGTAGCTCGCCTTGTCGTCCTCCGCGGCCACGGCTTGCTGTATCCAGACCAGGGCCTCCAGGTAACGCTTGTCCCGATAGCTTGCCAGCGCCTTGCGATACTCCTCCGACTGGGCAAGGACCAGTGGGGTGATCCACAGCGCCACCAGAACCGCGACATGCAATGGAACCAGGACCTGCTTGATCATGAAGCCTCGCAATTCCGTCCCTTCGACCGGGGTTCGCGGCGAGCTGTATGGCTGGGGGGCAGGGCGGTCGCTCTTACTCGGCCAGGCCCAGGGGATAGTCGTTCCGCTGGCTCAGCAGGCGATCGAAGGCCTGTTGCCGGAGGTTGCCGCGGCCATCGAACAGGACGGCAGACCCGTTTGTGGTCTGATCTCGCCGGCCGGCTCGGCGCCAGATCTCCAGGGCCTTGAGACGAGCCCGGGCCCGCTGCTGGGGAGAGTCCACGTAGTCGTAGCGGAAGTCGCTGAAACCGGGCAGTCCCCGGAGCGAGCGGTAGGCGATGAACCTCACGGCGTCGTAGGGATCCTCCAGCAACTGGGCCAGGTAGGGCGCCATCCAGCCCGAACCGGAGGCGGCCTTGGCCGGTTCCCACCCCAGGCTCCAGGCCATGAGCGCCCGCTGGCCGGCATCGCCCTTCAGGGTCCAGAGCACCGAGGCGGCGATGGTCTCTTGTTCCCTGGACAGCTTGGGCTCGGGCACCCCGTACCATTTCCGAAGGTTCTCGGCCGTCCAGGCCAGGGTCTTGTCCAGGTGGCACTGGTTGCAGGCGTTGGGCCGGCCCGTCTCCAGGCTGGCAGTCACCGTGGGGCTGCTGATCTGATGGCTGCGAATGGACTTCAGCAGGGCGTAGGAGGTGTGAGACATGTGGCAGTTGTAGCATTCGCTTCCGGGAGAGCCCGGCCGGTGATGGGTGTGCTCCTCCAGCCTGGACTCGAAGGCAGGGTGGCACTGCAGGCAAGCCTGATTGGTGTCCATGCCCGGCTGCAACTGGTCGTTGGCCCAGGACTTCAGGGGCCGGGGATCCTCCGGCGCCTTGTGGAGGCGGTGGCAGGACAGGCAGGACATCTGACCCACCTGGTAACACCCCGACTCCAGAAGCCCGCTGTACTCCCGTCCGGCCGTCCGAACCATTCCGTCCGACCAGAAGACCGACTCCAGGAACCGTGGCTGAGCCTTCAGATAGGCTTCCATCTGGGGAGCGCCCCGACTCTGGTGGAATCGGATCAGGAAGCGGCTGTCGTTCAAATCCTGTCCCGGCCGGTAGGAAAAGCCGTGGTTCAGCCACTGGACCAGTTCCTGGCGGTCACCGAAGGTAAAGACGCTATGGCACTGTCCGCAGACCTGGGAGGAACGGTCGTGGGGCAGCTTGGCGGGATTGACGATACTCAGCTCGAGTTTGCCGCGGCGATAGGCTTCCAGGCTGCCCGGCCGGCTCATGACCTGCACATGCCGCTCCCCCGGACCGTGGCAGGCTTCGCAGGCGATGCCGAACTCGGCCACCTGCGTATCCATGTTGTCCTGAGTCGCTACCCGGGGTCGGCCCAGAGTGGTGTGGCACTGCAGGCAAGCTTGGTTCCAGCGCCCGGGCTGAGTGGAAATACTGGGTGACGGCGGCATGAGGAAGGTGGACTTCTCGGGAATCCAGCGGCCTTCCTGGATGGCGTAGAC
>JAPPFQ010000432.1 GCA_028875135.1 Acidobacteriota bacterium | reverse complement strand
GGCTGGTCCCACGGAATCGGGCGACGGAACCCAGGCGGCCGCTTTGCGAACGGGTGCGCAGCCTGGGCCTGGTGCTCGTGATGCTGGCCCTGGGCGCCGCCGCTGCCCCCGGCGCCGGGGCCGCGGCCGATCCGGAAGACTTCTTCGAGCTCCGGATACGCCCCCTGCTGGTGGAGAAGTGCTATAGCTGCCACAGCGATACGGCCAGCAGCGGACTCAAGGTAAATTCCCGGCAGGCTCTGATTCAGGGGGGTACCCTGGGGCCCGCCGTCGTCCCCGGAAAGCCGGCGGAGAGTCTCCTGATCCGGGCCGTGGATCACACCCATTCCCGCTTGCGAATGCCGCTGGGAGAGAAGCTCCCACCGCAGCAGATCGCCGACCTCGTTCGCTGGGTCGAGATGGGCGCGCCCTGGCCCCGGTCCCCGGTCGAGGTCCCCCCCATTTCGAACGACCGCGAGTTCGCCATCACGGAAAAGGACCGGCAATACTGGGCTTTTCTCCCGGTCCGGCGCCCTGCCCTGCCTGCCGTCAGGGATACGGGTTGGGGCCGCACCGACATCGATCGCTTCATCCTGGCCGGCCTGGAAAAGGCGGGCCTGGTTCCATCCCCGCAGGCCGGCCGTCGAGAGCTGATCCGGCGCCTGAGCTACAACCTCATCGGATTGCCTCCCGCCCCGGCGGAGGTGGATGCCTTTGTGCAGGATCGGTCCCCGCAGGCCTGGTCCAGGCTGGTGGATCGCTTGCTGGAGTCTCCCCACTACGGGGAACGATGGGGACGCTACTGGCTGGACGTCGCCCGCTACGCCGAGGATGACGTTTACGGCCCGGCGGGCAATTCCCGATATCCCAACGCTTGGCGCTACCGCGACTGGGTGATCCGGGCCTTCAACCGGGACATGCCCTACGACCTGTTCGTCAAGGCCCAGATCGCCGGAGACCTGCTGCAGCGGGAGGACCGGGACGAGCTGCTGGCCGGCACCGGATTCCTCAGCCTGGGAGTCTGGTACTACGGCGCCGTCCAGGCTCCCCAGGCCCGGGCCGACGAACGCTTCGACCGCATCGACGCCATCTCGCGTGGATTCCTGGGTCTGACGGTCGGGTGCGCGCGCTGCCACGACCACAAGTACGACCCCATCGCCTTCGACGACTACTGGGCACTGGATGGGGTCATGGCCAGCACCGTCTACCGGGAGTATCCGCTGGCGCCCGAGGAAACCGTCGAGGCTTACAAGGAACACGACAAGAGGGTGAAGGCTCTGGAGAACTCGATCAAGGAGTTTCTCGACAAGCAGTCCATCCAGCTCAGCGAAATGCTGGCCTGGAAGACCTCGCGATACCTGCTGGCGACCTGGAAATCACTGCAGGATCCGGACCTCTCCCGCGACCGCTTGGCCCAAGCCGAGGGAATCGACCCCGAGTTGCTGGAAGCCTGGTTCGCTTACCTGACCGCCGAGGAAAGGCAGCACCCCTACCTGCAGGCCTGGGACGAGTTGCGGACTCGCGGAGGAACCCTGGCGGATGCGACGAGGATCGCCGAGGACTTTCAGGCGCTGGCCCTGGCAGTCTTTGCCGAAAAGAAGGAAGCCGACGCGAAGAACCACATCATCCTGGAGTCCAACAAGCCCAAGGTGGACCCCGAGACGGCCGTCTACCTGCCCAACGGGTTTCTGGTCGAAGAAATCTGCCACATCTGCGAGCTGACGCTCGAACCCATCCCCCGTGAAAAGTACATTCTCTGGCTGGACCTGTTCGGGGCCACCGACCTGACCAACAGCTTCATGAAGGAGGACTACGGCCTGTTCCGACTGCAGGACGAGAAACTGGAGAGCACCCTCCAGGGCGAATGGAAGACCTACCTGGAGACGTTGCGCTCCAAGCTGGAGAGTTTGAAGAGCAGCAGCCCCTCTGCCTACGCCTATATTCACGGGATGGCCGATTCTCCCCGTCCCGGTGATTCCCGCATCCACGTGCGGGGCAATCCCTATGACCTGGGCGAAACCACCCCGCGCCGGTTCCCGGCGGTGCTGGGCAACGGAAGGCCGCAGCCCCTTGACCAGGGAAGCGGTCGCCTGCAACTGGCCGAGGCCATAGCCGGCCATCCCCTGTCGGGCCGGGTCATGGTCAATCGCATCTGGCAACACCACTTCGGCCAGGGCATTGTCCGGACCCCCGGCAACTTCGGGCGGCTGGGCGCCCCACCCACTCACCCGGAACTGCTGGAATACTTGACCCACCGCTTCATTCAGGGCAACTACTCGGTCAAGGCCCTGCACCGCGAGATTCTGCTGTCGGCCGCCTACAGGCAAAGCAGCCTCCACCGGGAGGCGGCGGCCGTCAAGGATCCCGAGAACCGGCTGTTGTGGCGAGCCAACCGGCGGCGACTGGACGCTGAGGCTCTGCGGGATTCCATTCTGGCCATCGCGGGAACACTGAGTCCCTACATCGGCGGGGCTTCGGTGGATCTGTCCAAGGATGCGCACCGCCGGAGCGTCTACGGGCAGGTGAGTCGTTCCAAGCTGGACGGCATGCTGGCCCTTTTCGACTTTCCCGACCCCAGCTTGAGCAGCCAGCAGCGGGCCGTCACCAACGTGCCCTCGCAGAAGCTCTTCTTTCTCAACAGCAAGCTGGTCTGGGAGCAGGCCGGAATTCTGGCGGATCGGGTCCACGGGAAAGGAGACCGGTTGGACGGCCACACGATCGACCGGGTCTACCGACTGATCTTCGGCCGCCAGGCCACCCGGGAGGAACGTAGCCTGGCTTTGAACTTCATGGAGACGGTCGAAGCCGGGAACAATCCACCCACCGACCCGGTGAGGCAATATCTGCAGACCCTGTTGAGCTCGAACGAGTTTTTGTTCGTGGACTGATTGAGGGAAACCCCATGGCTATCCCCAAGACCTCTGAAATTGCGGTGAGTCGGCGCGACCTGCTCCGGATGATCGGCGGTGGCTTCGGCCTCTGCGGGTATGCCAGCCTGCTCGAGCATTCCGGGGTGCATGCCGCCGTGCCGGCCCCGTCGGCCGATCCCCTGGCGGTCAAGGAAACCCACTTCCCCGCCAAAGCCAGGCGGGTCATCTTTCTCTTCATGAATGGAGGACTCTCGCAGGTCGACACCTTCGACCCCAAGCCGCAGTTGACCAGGCATCACGGCCAGCCCATGCCGGGGGGGTACGTCAAGACCGAGCGCAAGACCGGCAACCTGATGCGGTCGCCCTTCCGCTTCGAGAGATACGGGCAGAGCGGGATCGAAGTCAGCGAGCTCTTCTCCGAGACGGCCAGGCACATCGACGACATCAGCGTGATCCGGTCGATGCACACCGAGGTTCCCAACCATCCTCCCGGAATGTTCCTGATGAACTGCGGCCACCAGCAACCGGGACGCCCCTCCCTGGGTTCCTGGATCACTTACGGACTGGGTACCGAGAACCGCAATCTGCCGGGCTTCATGGTGCTCTGCCCCTCCGGTGGTCCTCCGACCGGAGGCGTCCCCCTGTGGAATTCGGCCTTCCTGCCGGCGGTCTACCAGGGAACCCGCATCCCCAACGATCAGACGACCCCGGACAAGCTCATCCATGACATTCGCAACTCCCATCTGACCCGGCAGCAACAGCGACGCCAACTGGACCTGCTGGCCCGGCTCAACAGTTTTCACCGGGGTCAGCGCCCGGCCGATCCCCAGTTGGAGGGCAGCATCCACTCCATGGAAATCGCCTACCGCATGCAGGTGGAGGCCCCGGAAGTCTTCGACCTCTCCAAGGAGAATCCGGCCACCCTGGAGCGCTACGGGCAGAGCGATTTCGCCCGGGGCTGCCTCATGGCCCTGCGCCTGGTGGAAAGAGGGGTTCGGGTGGTGCAGGTCTATTTCGGCACCGGGCAACCCTGGGACAGCCACTACGACATCATGGCCCACCAACGGCTGGCTCGGGAGGCCGACCCGGCCATGGCGAACCTGCTGCAGGATCTGAAAGACCGGGGCCTGTTCGAAGACACGCTGGTGATCTGCGGCAGCGAGTTCGGTCGCACCCCGGTGGTGGAGACCAGTGGCGGCAGCGTGGTCCAGAACGGCCGCGACCACAACCATTGGGGTTTCTCGGTCTGGCTGGCGGGCGCCGGCGTCCGCGGCGGAACCACCTACGGGAGCACCGACGACTTCGGCTTCAAGGCCGTCGAGAACAAGGTGCATGTCCACGATCTGCACGCCACCGTCCTGCATCTGCTCGGCCTGGACCACGAAAAGCTGACCTACCGCTACAG
>JAPPFQ010000223.1 GCA_028875135.1 Acidobacteriota bacterium | reverse complement strand
CCAACGAAGAGGGACTGTACGTCTTCGCCCAGCTCCCTCCCGGCTCCTACAACCTGTCAGCCACTCAGCCCGGCTTCAATACGGTGACCATTGAAGGCATCACCCTGCTGGTCAACACCAACCTCGAGCTTCCTGTGGTGTTCGACACCGTGGCCACCCTCACCCGGTCCATCACGGTGTCGGCTACGGCTCCACAACTGAACACTACCGACGCCTCGGTCGGGAACGCCTTTGGAACCAAGCCGATCAGACAACTGCCGCTGAACGCGCGAAATCCGGCCGGGCTGCTGTCGTTGCAGGCGGGCGTCACCTTCCTGACCGCCGATCCGCTGGACTCCAAGTTGTCGGGAGACATCCGCAACGGTACCGTGAACGGAGCCCAGAGCGACCAGTCGAACGTGACGCTCGACGGGGTCGACGTGAACGACCAGAATGGACGCCTGCCCTTCACCAGCGTCCTTCGCAACACGCTGGATTCCATTCAGGAATTCCGGGTGGTGACCACCACGGCCAATGCCAACCAGGGCCGTTCATCGGGTGCGCAGGTGTCGCTGGTGACCAAGAGCGGAACCAATGAAGTCCACGGATCGCTCTACGAATACCACCGCAACACCATCACCGCCGCCAATGATTTCTTCAACAACAGGGCCGGCGTCGATCGCCCCAAGCTCATCCGGAACGTGTTCGGAGGTTCGGTGGGCGGTCCCGTCAAGAAGGACCGCGTCTTTTACTTCCTCAACTACGAAGGCCGCCGGGATGCCAGCGACGGCAGCGCGGTGCGCCGGGTTCCGACGACTTCCATGCGCGACGGGTTCGTTCGGTACAGGAGCGTCGACGGGGTTGTTCAGACCCTCGATCCGGCATTCATCCGCACCAGGATCGATCCGCTCGGGACCGGTCCCAGTCCGGCGACGCTCGAATACTTCAGATCCTTTCCCGAACCCAACGATTCCACCGTCGGAGACGGTCTCAACACGGCCGGATACCGGTTTACGGCTCCGACACCCCTGACCTGGAACACCTTCATCTCGAAGACGGACTGGAACCTGGATCAGCTGGGCTCGCACAGCATGTTCATGCGCCTCAACTACCAGAACGACAGCATCGGAAGCGTCCCCCAGTTTCCCGGGCAGCCTCCGAACACGGAGACCAAGGACGCCAGCCGCGGGCTGGCATTGGGATACAACGGCCTTTTCGGGAGCAGCCTCGTAGGCACGTTTCGCTACGGATTGACCAGCCAGAGGTTGAACTTTTCGGGTGTGCAGACGGCATCCAGGGCCAGTCTTGGGGATAGCATCATCGACGATATCGAGGGTGCGACGACCCCCCGGGACATCGAACTGCCGACCCATACCCTGTCGGCCGACTTCTCCGTGATGCGCGGCACCCACTCCCTGCAGTTCGGAGGGGCATTCTTCTCGAATCGGAATCGCCGATTGAGTTACGACAACAGCTATCACTTCGCCAAGCAGGCCGCCTGGGCGCTTGCCGACGGCCCGGCAATATTCGAGGGGCCGCTCTCGGCTGCGCCCGCCAACCCCGGGGTCTTCCGGGAGACCATGGCGACCGCCCTTGGGGTCCTCAACTTCTTCGACGCCAACTACAACTACGACCTGGACGGTAATGCGTTGGCCCTGGGCGACCCGGTTAGACGGACTTTCGGCGTGGAACAGCTGGAGCTCTACCTCCAGGACACCTGGCGTGTCCGGCCGGGCTTGTCCATCACGGGCGGTCTGCGCTGGTCCCTCATGCCGCCGGTCAGGGAGGTGAATGGGATCCAGGTCAGCATCACGCCGGGTCTCGACCAGTACATCGCACACCGCCTGGACCTGGCGGCGAACGGTCGCCCCACGCGCGAGGCAGGATCGATTGGATTCGTTGGGGTGGACGACGCCGAGGGCGGTCCCCTGTGGTCGACCCATGCCAAGAACTTCTCGCCCCGGCTTGCCGTCGCCTACTCGCCGGGAAGCACCGAGGGATTTCTGGGCAAGCTGTTCGGCGGCCCGGGAAGAACCTCGATCCGGGCGGGGGCGGGCCTCTTCTACAACAGCTTCGGGATGGGCATGATGCAGATGCTCGACCGCAACGCGTTCGGGCTCACCAGCAAGGTGACCAACCAGATCCCCAGGGTTGCGGATTCCCCTCGCTTCACCGGGCTCTCGACCCCGCCCGCGGCAGGGATTTTGCCTCCTCCGCCCGGGGGGCCCGGCACACCCAACCCGACCGGGCTGGGATGGAGTCAGGGAGTCGATTCCAGCCTGAAGCCGCCCTACAGCATCAACCCCACCTTTTCTCTGGCTCGCGAGTTCGGCGGGGGATTCCTGGTGGATATCGGCTACGTGGGCCGACTCGGTCGCAGGCTGCTGGTCAACGACACCGCCTCGGCCCAGTACACGAACTTCAAGGATCCGGTGTCCGGCCAATACATGTTGGACGCGCTCCAGGCAATGGAACGCATGGCGCACCGCGGCGTCCCGACCGAGGACGTGCAGCCGATCAGGTTCTGGGAGAGCCTCTATTCCGGGGTTGCCACGCCGGAGGCAACCGCGACTCAGCGTGTCTATGAGGTCATCCGGTCCGCCAGTCCCGATACGGGCACGGCTCTCTATTATCTCGACTACGCCTGCATCCCCTTCTGCAGCGACATGGGGCCGGGTATTTCCATGAATCCCCAGTTCTGGGCCTTCGACGCGCTCCGGTCCTTCGGAACCTCGACCTACCACTCCATGCAGGTGTCACTGCGCAAGGCCTTCTCCCAAGGGTACCAGTTCGACCTGAACTACACCCTGTCCAAGTCCACCGACCTGGTGTCGGTCGCCGCCCGCCGCAGCCAGGGAGAGCGGTTCGGCCAGATTCCGGGAGACACCTACTGGTCCGCCTTCAGCGTCATCAACTCCTGGGACCGGGAAGCCCAGCGGTCCGTTTCCGATTTCGACATGCGCCACCAGTGGAACGCCAACTGGGTGGCGGAGTTGCCGATCGGAACCGGGAAGCCGTTTCTCCCCGACATGGGCTCGGCGGGCCAGGCCGTGCTCGGCGGCTGGCAGCTTAGCGGCTTGATGCGCCTGACCTCGGGCCTTCCCCTCAGCGTGCTTAACGGCCTGGCCTGGCCCACCTGCTACTGCTACCAGCACTTCGCCGAAACCGACGGACCGGTGCCGGCGCAATCCAACGCCAAGAACGCCAGATTGATCGGAGGGGGGAGCGGGCCCAATGTCTTCAGCGATCCGGAGACAGCCCTCAAATCGTTCAGGCAAGTCCTGCCCGGGGAAGTCGGACAGCGCAACAACCTGCGGGGCGACGGGATCTTCTCGATCGACATGGCCATCGGAAAACGCTTTCCGCTGCCCTTCGAGAATCACAGCCTCCAGTTTCGTGCCGAGGCCTTCAATTTGACCAACAGCGTTCGGTTCAACGCCGACGTCTGGGAAACCCTCTCCTTCGTCTTTCCCGGGAGCTTCGGGAACTACTCCCGGGTGATGGTTCCGCCGCGGGTGGTCCAATTCGGCCTGCGCTATGAGTTTTAGCGAAGCCGGGCCCCAGTCCGACAGGTAGCAAAAAGACATCTACCAAGGGACACGAAGAAAAACGGATATCCGCGGAATCTCGCCCGATTGGCCGACCAGTCGGCGAAATTGACCTCGAGGGGCTTACCTTGAAGGCGCCGGGCCGATGGGGCTTTTTATCAGGGCCTGGCGGAATTCGTCGAAGGGGATGCCGCCGGAGACGATGAAGATATTGCGGTCGGTGGGCAACTGGCGAAGGCCCACCGAGACCGGCACCCGCATCGGGCCCTTGAAGTCCATTCGGAGCGGGGAATCGTTGGCCGATCCCATCCACCACCAGTGGACCCCTCCCAGGTGCTGGGTCTCGCGGACGGGGTCGGGCCAGAGTTGGGTGCCGAACTCGTCGAAGAGCTTGAAAGCCTTCAGGTCGAAGGGCAGGCTGACGAAGAGTTGAGCCTGGGCCAGGCTGCCCCGGGTCCGCACGAACCAGGCCATGGGACGTCCGTCCTCCAGTTCCCACAGGAACATGCGGACCTCCTCCCCCACCGCCACCCTCTCCTTGAACTTTGCCCCGCGCAGCAGCGGCATGCCGCTCACCGACAGGTTGTAGTCGATTTCAATGGGCCGCGACCAGCCGAGGTAGGTGCCCACCATGGCCTTCCAGGTGGTGGCGCACTGTTCGAATCCCTCGCCGAAGGCCAGGGCCTCGGCAACCGGCGAGGGCACCGCCCGCCGGATCGCCCTGGGTCTGCC
>JAPPFQ010000412.1 GCA_028875135.1 Acidobacteriota bacterium | reverse complement strand
TGTTTCTCCAAACGAGGGCCCGGGGTATTGCAGAGGGGCTTGCCAGCGGCAAGCGGGCTCAGGAGGAAGCCGAGGCCAAAATGTCCGCCATCGAGTCTCAACTGGCTCGCCTGGACGAAGAGATCGACGGCTTGAAGCAGCAGGCGGACCGCGAGTCCGAGGAGGAGAGGCAGCGCATCATCGACAGTTCCCGGGCCGAGGCGGAAAGAATCGTGGCCATGGCCAGAAGGGAAATCGAGGTGTTGCAGCGTTCGGCGCAAGCGGAGCTCAAGGCTCACGTGGCCCGGTTGGCGGTCGACCTGGCGGAGGAACGGCTGCGAGAGGACCTGGAGCCGAGCCAGAACCGCCGCCTTATTTCCAGGTTTGTTCGTTCTCTGAAGGAAACCCGGTCCTGACAGGGCGCGGGTGAAGCACTTGGGGTTGCGGGATGGCGACCATTGCCAATCGGTATGCCAGGGCGCTGGCGGACGTCAGTTTCAAGCTCGGCCGGCACGAGGCGGTCGAGCGGGAGTTGAAACAGTTCGGCCAGTTGCTCGACGGCAATCGGGAACTGTCGTCGTTTTACGAGGACCCCGCCATCAGCGCGGTCAGAAAAAAGGCCGCCACCAGGCAACTGCTTGCCAGGCTGGGTTTCTGCAAGACGACCGGCAATTTCATTCACGTCCTGGTCGAGCGCGACCGGATGGGTCATTTCAATGAGATGCTGGAGGCATTTCGGCGGGGGGTCCGGGATCGCCTGGGGATCGTGGAAGTCGGGGTGACCACCTCCACCGAGATCGACCAGCCGCTTCGGGACCAGTTGGCACGGGCCCTGGAGCAGCTCAGCGGCAAGCGGGTCCAGCTCCACTTCCGGACCGACCCGCATATCCTGGGTGGAGTTATCACGCGTGTGGGCGACACCATCTACGACGGTTCGGTTCGGCAGCAGTTGCAGCAGATGAGGGAGCGTCTCAGCACGCAGGGTTAACCGGAATCGGGGAGAGAACCTGATGGGAATCAAGGCGGAAGAGATCAGTCAGATCATTCGGGCCCAGATCGAGGACTTCGACGCGGGTCCGATGGTCAGCGAAGTGGGAACGGTCATTTCGGTCGGGGACGGCATTGCCCGGGTCCACGGCCTGGAAAAAGTGATGTACAGCGAGCTGCTCGAATTTCCCCACGGGATCGCCGGAATGGCGCTCAACCTGGAGGAGGACCAGGTGGGTTCGGTGCTGCTGGGCGAGGCTTCCGAGATCAAGGAAGGCGACCTGGTGAAGCGGACCAAGAAGATCATGGCGGTTCCGGTGGGAGAGGCCATGATCGGCCGGGTGGTGGATCCCCTGGGGCAGCCCGTCGACGGCAAGGGGCCCATTCCAACCGATCGTCTCAATCCGGTGGAGCGCATCGCGCCCGGAATCGTGGATCGCGAGCCCGTCAAGCAGCCCTTGCAGACGGGGCTCAAGTCCATCGACTCCATGATCCCCATAGGACGGGGGCAGCGGGAGCTCATTATCGGCGACCGTCAGACCGGCAAGACGGCCGTGGCCGTGGACACCATCATCAATCAGAAGGGCGGCGACGTCATCTGCATCTACGTGGCCATCGGCCAGAAGCGCTCCACCATCGCCCAGGTGGTTCAGACCCTGGTGGACAACGACGCCATGGACTACACCATCGTGGTGTCCGCCTCCGCCTCCGAGCCGGCTCCTCTGCAGTACCTGGCTCCCTACGCAGGCTGCGCCATCGGTGAATTCTTCCGCGACAGCGGGCGGCACACGGTCTGCATCTACGACGACCTCTCCAAGCACGCGGCCGCCTACCGGGAGATTTCGCTGCTGCTGCGGCGCCCGCCGGGTCGGGAGGCCTATCCGGGTGACGTCTTCTACCTGCACTCCCGCCTGCTGGAGAGGGCGGCCAAGCTGAACGATTCTCAGGGAGGGGGGTCTCTGACGGCCCTGCCGATTATCGAGACCCAGGCCGGGGACGTTTCGGCCTACATCCCCACCAACGTGATTTCGATCACCGATGGACAGATCTACCTGGAAGCGGACCTTTTTCACTCGGGCATCCGGCCTGCCATCAACGTGGGGCTGTCGGTCTCCCGGGTGGGGGGCAGCGCTCAGATCAAGGCCATGCGCCAGATCGCGGGGACCTTGCGGCTGGAATTGGCTCAATACCGCGAGCTGGCCGCTTTCGCCCAGTTTGGAAGCGACCTCGACAAGGCGTCGCAGGCCCAGCTCAACCGCGGGCAGCGACTGGTTGAAGTGCTGAAGCAGGGCCAGTACGCTCCCTTGCCGGTCGACAAGCAGGTCATCGTCATCTACGCCGCCACCAACGGCTATCTGGATTCCCTGGAGGTTGCCGACTGCGGGGCCTTCGAGGAGGGGCTCTACCATTTTCTGGACACCCACCACCCCTCCCTGGGAGCCAGGATTCTGGAGCTGGGGCGGCTCGACGACTCGCTGAGGGCGGAACTCAAGACGTTCCTGGAAGAGTTCAGCCGGAAATTCGCGGCCGAAAGGGCGCAGCCGGGCTCGAGCGCAGCCTGAGGGGAACATGCCCAACGTCCTGGACATCCGGCGCCGCATCCGCTCGGTCCGCAACACCCAGCAGATCACCAAGGCCATGAAGATGGTCTCCGCCGCCAAGCTGAGGAGAGCCCAGGAGGCCATCTTGAGAGCCCGGCCCTACGCCGGCCAAATCCTCGAGGTGGTCAGGAGCCTGATGGCCCGCTCCGAGATCCGGCCCCATCCCCTGCTGGAAGAGCGGGAGGAAAAGAGCATTCAGTTGGTGGTGGTCACCGCCGACAAGGGGCTGTGCGGCGCCTTCAACGCCAACATCGTGAAGGCGGCGGAAGGATTTATCCGGGAAAAGGGCGACCGTTCGCTCGACCTGTTCTGCGTCGGGCGCAAGGGCCTGGACTACTTCGGCAAACGCACCACCCCCATCCGGCACCGGCAGGTCAACCTCTTTCAACGGATCGAGTACGGCCACGCCCGCCAGATCACCGGCAAGCTGGTTTCCCAGTTCCTGTCCGGAGAGCGCGACGCCGTCTACCTGCTCTACAACGAGTTCAAGTCGGTCATCCAGCAGCGGATCGTGGTGGAGCGACTGCTGCCCATTCCGCCGATCGTGCTGGCTCCGGAGCAGAGCCCGGTCGACTACATCTACGAGCAGCCCGCTGCCGAGATTCTCAACACCCTGATGCCCAGGCATGTCGAGGTCCAGGTCTTTCGGGCCCTGCTGGAGTCTTCCGCGGCCGAGCACGGAGCCCGGATGACCGCCATGGACGCCGCCACCAACAACGCGGTGGAGATGATCGAGTCGCTGACCCTCACCATGAACCGGGCTCGCCAGGCGGGAATTACCAAGGAAATTATCGAGGTGGTGAGCGGCGCCGCCGCATTGACTTAGAGTGAAGGGAGACAAACGATGAACATTGGCCGTGTGGTTCAGGTGATCGGTCCGGTGGTGGACGTGGCTTTCGAGGAGCAGAAGCTGCCCCCCATCTACTCCGCCGTCCGTATCACCAGCGAGGGTTTTGACGTTCCCGACCCCATCGATGTGATCGCCGAGGTGCAGCAGCACCTGGGAGAGAGCCGGGTGCGCGCGGTCTCGATGCAGCCCACCGACGGCATGGTGCGGGGCATGAAGGCCGTCGATACCGGGGCTCCCATCTCGGTGCCGGTGGGCCGGGAGATGCTGGGACGCATCGTGAACGTCATCGGGGAGCCCGTCGACGAGAAAGGGCCCATCGGCGCCTCCCAGAGCTATCCCATTCATCGGCCGGCCCCGCTCTTCGACGATCAGGATACCAACCTGGAGATGTTCGAAACCGGCATCAAGGTCGTCGACCTGCTGGAACCCTACCTCCGGGGCGGCAAGATCGGGCTGTTCGGCGGAGCGGGCGTGGGGAAGACGGTCATCATCCAGGAGCTGATCAACAACATCGCCACCAAGCACGGCGGCTTCTCGGTGTTCTCGGGGGTGGGAGAACGCACCCGGGAGGGCAACGACCTGTGGCTGGAAATGACCGAGTCCGGAGTCATCGACAAGGCCGCGCTGGTCTACGGCCAGATGACCGAGCCGCCCGGAGCCCGGCTGAGGGTGGGGTTGACGGGCCTGACCGTGGCCGAATACTTTCGGGACGAGGAGGGGCAGGACGTTCTCCTCTTCATCGACAACATCTTCCGGTTCACCCAGGCGGGCTCGGAAGTGTCGGCGCTGCTGGGCCGCATGCCCTCGGCCGTGGGCGATCAGCCCAACCAGGCGACCGAGATGGGCGAG
>JAPPFQ010000107.1 GCA_028875135.1 Acidobacteriota bacterium | reverse complement strand
CCAATCCTGCTTGATTTCTTTCTTACCCATTGACTGGAATTGCCTTCCCGGCTTCCGGATGATGAGACCAGATGTATTCGTGGCATTCCTTCATTATGGCCTTGCGAAAAGGAGTCTGTGAACTCTGATTGGATAGCTGACGATCCATTTGTTTCAGGGAATCCAGTACGATTTGGGCTTTGGGTTCCTTCCAATCCTGCCACAGGTGTTCGTACCCGGAGGCCAGTTCGGACCACGAATAATGCAGTTGAGAGGTCTTGGAAGCCTGTTCATCCAGACCAAGAGCGATCGACACAACCGCCGCAACGGCAACCGCCATGTTCAGAACGACCAGCAAAGGCTGATTCAATACCCCCGCAGACACCAGAACCCCGGCGATGGAAGAAAGGACCAGAGTGGCAATCGTGACCATTTTCTTCCAGCGGTAATATCGATTGGCCAAGCGCGCGAAGTAGTGGGCACGAACCTGGGAGACAAACATGGATCTCCAAACATCATCGGCCTGTCTACGAGTGAGCATTTCTTCCTCCTCATGCTTACTTAGCCTTTAGTATAGAGCATGTTCATGGTTGGAACTTCCGGAAAAACGTCGGCAAGTTGACGACGATGTAAGAGTCCCGAGAACAGGCAGTCCCCGGTCGTCCCTCCGATTTATAGTGGTCGACCACATGGCTCTCGACGCCAGACCGGCTCGGGGAAGTCTATTTTGGCTGCGAAGTTCCGGGCCGCCTCGCCGTTTGCCCTTGCTGTCTCTATTGCGAGTTATTGCCCGTCGAAGATTGCCGAAGCGGCCTCTACGCCGCTACCCGGGGCCAGTTGGAACCCGTCCTGCCTGAGAATGCGCTCCAGGGCGTTCAGCAACATCAACACGTTGTTCGCATGGGATGAGGTGCCCATCAACCCCACCCGCCAGATCCTGTCTTTCAGCGGTCCCAACCCTCCGCCGATCTCGATGCCGAAATCCCTCAACAACCGGGCGCGAACGGCGGCATCCGATATTCCATCGGGCACCCGCACCGTATTCAGGACCCATAGCCGGTCCTCCGGTTGGACCAGCATCTCCAACCCCATGGCCTCCACGCCCGCCACCAGCGCTCGATGGTTCAAGCGGTGGCGATCAAAACGGTTCTGGAGTCCTTCTTCAATGACCAGGCGCAGCGACTCCCGGAGCCCATAGTTCATGGAAACCGGAGCCGTGTGGTGATAGGTGCGGTCGTCTCCCCAGTACTTTTCAACCATGGTCAGGTCGAGATACCAGCTCTGCACCTTGTTTTTTCTCCGGCGAATCCTTTCCACTCCCCGATCCGAGACCGTAATGGGGGCCAGTCCCGGGGGGCAGCTCAAGCACTTCTGGGTCCCGCTATAGGCGAAATCGACCCCATGTCTATCGATCTCCACGGGATGTCCGCCCAGTGAGGTGACGCAGTCCAGCAGCAGGAGCGTTTCCGGAAATTCCGTCAAGACCTCCCGCAGCCTGGAGGGTGGAGTCAATACTCCGGTAGAGGTTTCCGCCTGGACAGCCGCCAGGATCCCGGGACGGGTTCGACGCAGGGCTTGTCGGACTTCCTCCATGTCGAGGCCGCGGCCCCATTCGGCTTCCACCCTTGTCAGCTTTCCGCCGCAGCGGGTGACGATATCGCTCATCCGCTCGCCGAATACGCCGTTCACGCACACCACCACCGGGTCTCCGGGCTCGACCAGGTTCACGAAAGCGGCCTCCATTCCTGCGCTCCCGGTGGCGGATATGGGAATGGTCAAGCGATTGCCGGTTTCGAATACCGTCCGCAGCAACTGCTGGATATCATCCATGACCCCCAGGAAGGCGGGGTCCAGATGACCCACCAGCGGGGCGGAAAGCGCACTG
This sequence comes from Acidobacteriota bacterium, assembly GCA_028875135.1. Lineage (GTDB taxonomy): Bacteria > Acidobacteriota > Terriglobia > Versatilivoradales > Versatilivoraceae > Versatilivorator. The sequence continues at coordinate 2,422 of JAPPFQ010000107.1, read as the reverse complement.
AGCACGCGGGGATCCACGTCACTAGGACCGGGTCCCATCAGGATGCGCTTCGGGGGATTGAACTCGTTCATGGCGTTCCTTTCTTGCTGGTGGTGAGACTGTCCTGCGCAAACAAACGGGTCAAAAGGAGTGGGGAAGTCGTTTCGCCTTTGCTAGGCCGGGATGATCCCCAGCCGGCGGCCGACCCGGGCGAGAACCTCCAGGGCGAACTCCAACTGTTCCCGGGTGTGGGTGGCGGTCACGATGGTGCGGATGCGAGACTTTTCCTCCGGCACGGTTGGATAACCAATGCCCTGGGCAAACACTCCCTCTTCGAAAAGCTGGTCCGAAAACTGCATCGCCAGCTCTCCCTGGCCGACGATAACGGGGGTGATGGGTGTTTCGCTGGCGCCGGTGTCGAAACCCAGGCGAGCCAAGCCCGCTTTGAAGAAACGGGTGTTATCCCACAACCGTTCGATCAGGGCCGGCTCCTCTTCCAGGACCTCGAAGGCCGCCAGGCAGGAGGCCGCCACCGCCGGAGGATGGGAGGTGGAAAACAGAAAGGGCCGGGCGCGATGGTAGAGGTACTCGATCAGTGCGCGACTCCCGCAGACGTACCCGCCCAGAGCCCCTACGGCCTTGGAAAGCGTTCCCACCTGAATGTCCACCCGGCCGTGCAAACCGAAGTGGTCCACCGTGCCGCGCCCGCAATTGCCCATGACCCCGCTGGCGTGGGCATCGACCACCATCATCATGGCGCCGTATTTTTCCGCCAACTCCACGATTTGGGGGATCGGCGCCACATCGCCATCCATTGAGAACACGCCGTCGGTGACCACCAGTTTCCTGCCGGGCAGAGATTGAACCTCGGCCAGAATTCCTTCCAGCGCCCGGGTATCCTTGTGGGGATAGACCCGGATCTGAGCGCGCGACAGCCGGCAGCCGTCGATGATGCTGGCATGGTTCAGCGCGTCCGAGATGATCATGTCTCCCTTGCCCAGAATCGAAGACACCGTGCCCGCATTGGCGGTAAAGCCCGATTGAAAGACCACGCTGGCCTCCACCTGCTTGAACCGGGCAATCTTCTCTTCCAGCTCCATGTGAATCCGCATGGTTCCCGCGATGGTTCTGACCGCGCCCGACCCCACGCCGAACCGCCGCAGGGCCCGAGCGGAGGCTTCGATGAGACGGGGGTGGGTGTTCAGTCCCAGGTAGTTGTTGGAGGAAAGGTTCACCACCGACCGCCCATCGAACTGAGCCTGTGGGAGTTGTTGTCCTTCCAGAATCTTGAGAGCCCGGTAAAGCTTCCTGCTTCTCAACGTCTCCAGCTCTCCAACCAGAAACTCATCCAGAAGAGTCGCCATGCTGACTGTTCCACCTCGAAGGCGTCAAACTCGGGAGGTTCTGATTGCCCCCCGCACCACTGCTGAACGGATGGCCATCTCGAGCCTGACGCAGGATTACCAGTCTTGGGCGCGGCCCCGGTCCACGTTTCTCGACAGGGAGGAGAAAACTAGCCGCGATCCACAAACTTCAGCGAATCATAACACAACGCACGAGCCCCCATTCTTCGCCAAGATCCCGAAGATGGACAGCAACAGGACAGTTGCCTGATCGCGGGCTGGTGACAGAACCCTGCTTGTCTGGCATGGCTCAAATGAGTCCCGCCCCACGGGGCTGTGCGGACCAGATGTGAGTAAAACAGCAAATCATCATGGCCTGATTTTTGAACATGGATGCACAGGATGCACAGGATAATCAGGATGCGGCGGTGTTGCGCGGGAAGCGGACTCCGGCGATGATCGCGCGCGGATTTGCGGATGTCCAGGAAGACAAGCCGGCCGTCTCCAGAAAAAATCCTGTGCATCCTGTGCATCCATGTTAATAAACCGTTTACCCCTGCGTGACTTTGAACCGGTTTCCGGCCACCAGGCGCAGGCGTTCGCTTCAGGTGAGATACAGGAGGCATAAGATGGGTACAAAGAGTTCCATGCTCCATGTCCGGATGGATAAGGAGTTGAAACAGAAAGCAACAGAGACTTTGGCGGCAATGGGGTTGTCGGCTTCCGATGCCGTGCGCCTGCTGTTTCACCGCATCGCGGCCGATCAGGCCTTCCCGCTCGAACTCAAGGTTCCCAATGCGCGGACCCAAAAGGCCATGGCCGAGTCGGAAGCAATGATGAAGCGGGGCAAAGCGCGATTCGCAAGTGCGGAAGAGATGTTTACGGAACTTGAAACGGCCAGCCGCCAGTAAACGATCGCGCCCCCCTCGCCGGACGGAATATACCAATCAGGTTTAGCGAAGGCGTCCCAACCCGGCGACACCGGACGACGTGCGGGCTACAGCCCCAGCAGCCGCGTCAGCCAGGCGAAAAACACTCCGGCCGGAACCAGGGTCGCCACACCGACGACACAGGCGAGAACGGGATTGGCGGTTCTTTTC
>JAPPFQ010000381.1 GCA_028875135.1 Acidobacteriota bacterium | reverse complement strand
GCTTGCGGCGGAGCTTGCTCACTATGGTCCGCATGGGGCGCAGGTCGCAGGTGCCCCACTCCCCCCACACCCGGTCCAGCAGGCGCTGGTAGGTCATCAGCTGCCCGGCGTTGGCCGAGAGTTCCGCCAGCATCCGGTACTCAATTGGCGTCAGCGGGACCGGCCAGCCGGCAAGCGTCACCCGCCGCTCCGCATAGTCGATGGTGAGGTCACCCAGCAGGTACGGCTTCGACGGCTCGGCCGCCGTGCGGCGGCGCAGCGCTGACCTGATCCGCGCCGCCAGCTCCGTAGGCGAGAAGGGCTTGACCATGTAGTCGGCGGCCCCCATGTCGAAGGCCCTGGCGATCAGGTCCTCCCGTCCGTAGGCGGACAGGAAGATGACCGGCAGGTCCGCCGCCGCCAGGATGTCCTGCATCAGCTGGATGCCTTCAATCCCCGGAAGCATGAGGTCCAGCAGCGCCAGTTGCGGCCGCGCTTCATCCACCAGCCGGAGCGCCTCCTCCGGGTCTCCGGTCACTATCGGGTCATAGCCGGCTCCCGCCAGCGTGTCGCGGACATACCGGAGCGTCTGGGGGTCGTCGTCCACCGCCAGGACCCGCACCCGCTCTCCCGGTTCTCCCTGCTGGCTCCGCCGCGGCGAGGGAGTGGCAGAGGCCGGGCCGCTTGCCGCCTCTTCCACCGTCGGCAGGGTGAAGGTAAAGCGGGCGCCCAGCCCCGGCCCGTCGCTCTCGGCCCAGATGCGCCCCCCGTGCGCCTCCACGATGCCCTTGCAGATGGACAGCCCCAGCCCTGTGTCCCCTGCCTGCTCCTCGGACTGGATCCGGGAGAACTTGCGGAACAGGTGCGGCAGGCTCTCCGCCGGAATGCCCCGCCCCTCGTCGGACACGGAAAACACCAGGTCGACGCTCCTGCGAGCGACCCTCACCCGGATCACCGACGACTGCGGCGAGTGGCGGGCCGCGTTGGACAGGAGATTGCTGATGACCTGGACGATGCGCCGCCGGTCCGCCAGCACAAGGGGCAGGTCCGGCTCGATGTCGATTTCCAGGGGACTCTTGCCCCCGGCGCTGTTGAAAGCGCTCTTGGCCCGGTCCACCAGCGCCGCCGCCTCTGCCGGTTCCAGGCTGACGGGCAGCTCCCCCGTCTCGATGCGGGCCACGTCCAGCAGGTCCGCCACCAGGCGGTTCATGTGGTCGGCCTGCTCCTCTATGATGCGCAGGAACTGGCGGACCACCGCCGGGTCCAGCTCATTGGCCGAACCCAGCACCGTCGTGGCCGAGCCCTTGATGGAGGTCAGGGGCCCCCGGAGCTCGTGGCTCACCATCGCCAGAAAGTCCGCCCGCAGCCGCTCCAGCTCCTCCACCTCGGCCATGTCCTGCATGGTGACCACCGCCGACACCACGGTGTCCCCGTGCAGGATGATGGGCGCGGCGTTGAGCAGCACCGTCACCCTCCGCCCCTCCGTGCCTTCCAGGATCATCTCCTCGGCCCGCACCGTCTCGCCGGCCCGCAGCAGCTCGACGATGGGGAACTCACGCAGGGAGATCTCCGTGCCGTCCGCCCGGCGGAAGGTCACCGCGTCCAGCAGGTTCTCCGGCGATTGGTCCGGACTGCGCAGGCTGTCGGCGATCCGCAGGGCTTCCCGGTTCACGGACTTGGGCATCCCCGTCGCGGCGTCGAAGACTATCACGCCCACCGGAGAGATGTTGATCAGGGTCTCCAGGTCCGCCCGCGCCTGCCGCTCTTCCCGGTGCCGGCGCGCGTTGGCGATGGCCATGGCCGCGTGCGACGCGAAGAGCGCCAGCGTCTCCTCGTCCTCCCGCGTGAACTCCGGGTCACCCCGCTCGCGCCCCAGGTAGATGGTGCCCACGCCCACGCCCTGGTGCCGGATCGGGGCCACCAGCAGGGCGCCCAACGATACAGAGGGCAGGAACTTGGGCATGCCCAGCGCCCCCAGGTGGCCGTCTATGTCAGAGAGCCGCAAGGGCTCCTCGAGCCCACTGAGATACTCGAAAAACAACCGTCCCTCGGGCATGTCCCACAGGCCCCGGTGCTCCTCCCCGGTCAGGCCGGAGACGATGAAATCGGGCTCCTGCCCGGCCTCGCTGAAGACCGTGATCGCCCCGTAGCGTGAGGCCGTCAGCGCCCGCGAGCTGTCCACCACCTCCTGCAGCACCGTGTCGAAGTCCAGGCTCTCCGTGATGCGCAGGCTGGCCTCGCTCATCCGGGAGAGGCGCTCCCGCAGCTCGTCCGGTCGGTCCAATCCGTCACCTCGCCACCAATGTCGGCCCGTTGTTCCTTGCCGGTCGAGACCAGTATGGCAGCCCTGGCGTGAGGTTACAAGAAGTCATAGAAAATCCCCCGGTAATTCACAGAAAAGTCACAACCGTATGCTAAAGTCGTTCGCAATGTGGTTGCTCAGGCGAAGGGTTCTCACGGTGTTGCCCCAGCGGCGCCTGCGCCTGCGGGGGCTTTCGCTGGCGGCCGTTCGGCTTCGCGAATATTGCCGAGTCCAGGCAGATCGTCTACCGGCGAGTCTCTCCTCCTGTCTGACGGCTCGGGTTTCCCGCTCTTGACTTTCGAGAGAAGGATGCGCCCATGACGAACCAGGAACAGGGGACCCCCGACTACACGATGGGCTTCGGCGAGGAGTTTCTGGAGTCTCTTCGCCGATACACCGCCCAGGCGAACGCCGCCTACCTGATCCCGTACCTACGGCCCGGCCTTCGCGTGCTCGACTTCGGCTGCGGGCCCGGCACCATATCCGTCGGGCTGGCCGGCCGGGTGATGCCGGGCGAGCTGCACGGCGTCGACATGGAGCCCTCCCAGGTCGAGATCGCCGCGACCGTCGCCCAGGCCCAGGGCATCACAAACGCCACCTTCCACGTCGGTGACGTCACGGCCCTGCCCTTTCCCGACGACTTCTTCGACGTCGCCCACTGCCACAACGTGCTCATGCACATTCCAGACACCGCCGCCGCGCTGGCTGAGGTGAAGCGCGTCCTCAAGCCCGGCGGCATCCTCGGCTGCCGCGAGATGATCTGCGCGTCCAGCTTCACCGAGCCCGACTTCGGCGTCATCCGCAAGGCCTGGGACATGCTTGAAGACCTCTTGTCCGCTGACGACGCCCATCCGCAGATGGGCAGGGAGTTGAAGGCTCACATGAGAGAGGCGGGGTTTGAAAACGTCCGTGCCAACGCCACTTTCGACATCTACAGCGCGCCTGCGGACGTGGAGTTCATCCACAGGTTGGCCCTCCAGTGGTTCCTGTCGCCGGAGATCACGGAGGCCGCCATAAAGTACGGAGCGGCGACCAGAGAGCTGTGCGACGAAATTGCCAGCGTCTATGACCGGTGGAAGGAGCACCCCGGCGCCTTCCTTGGCGTTGCCTTTGGTGAGGCCCTGGCCAACAAGGCGTTTGCCTGATCTCGGGACGGCGTGGGGCCGTCCCCTCCGGCTTCACGCCGTTCCGGGGCTTTCCGGCTGCTGCATGGCGGCGTGGTTGGCGATGATCTTGGCGGTCACGGACAGGAAGACCTGCATCTCATCCGCGCCCACCCCCTCGGTCAGCTTGGCGTCGTACCGCCGGATGTCCCGCAGGATGCGGGAGGTCAGCTCCCTTCCCTCCTCGGAAAGCCGGAGCATGACCACCCGACGGTCCTCGCGGGTGCGGCGCCTGCGCAGCAGCCCATTGTCCACCAGCGTGTTGACAATGCGGCTTATGCGCGCCGGGTCCACCGGCAGCAGCCGTGCCAGCTCCGTCGCGGTGCATTCCCGAGCCAGCTCATAGCAGGCCCTCAGCAGGTTGAACTCCTGGAGTGCCAGGCCGTGGGGCGCCACCTCCTCCGCCAGTCCCTTCTCCACGGCGTTCACAAGGTCGGCGACGCTCCCCTGCCACTCTCGAAACAGGATTTCGGTCCCGTGGTGCAGGTCGTCCGGGGGGGTCAGGTCTGCCACGTTTCCCGTTCCTTCCTTCGTGTTCGGGCGCGAAAGCCCTCGCGCGCCCGAGTAAATCATAGCTGGCTGCCGCTGGCCCGTCCTCTGGCGGCGGTCTGTCCGGCCGCCGGCCCTGCCGTAGCCCCTCCTCCTCTTCCCCTGGACGCGCCCCGGACGTTCGATGCCCGGTTCAGCGCATATCCTACCATCCTCATGCATTGCATACCGCAAGATTTAGTGACAACAATACTTGTATATAACATCTATACTCGGTGAAGTCAACGCTGACGTATGGATAGCCGCGGCAAGCAGACGTCAACGGCGGCAGCCCGCAGGCCCCGAAGCGGGAACCCCCGGCC
>JAPPFQ010000078.1 GCA_028875135.1 Acidobacteriota bacterium | reverse complement strand
GGTTGACCGAGGTGCTCTACCTCTACGACGGTTTGAAATTTGTCCCGCGCGACTTCACGATTGAACGGTTATCTTCCCACGTCCTTAAGGCGCAGGTTCGAGGAGAACCGTTCGATCGACTGCGCCATACCGTTCGGCTGGACGTCAAGGCGATCACCTACCACCAGCTCGAGATCCGCAAGCGTGGGTCGGGCCATTGCTTGCAGGTGTTCCTGGACATCTAGCCGGCCGGGGGCGGTGTTTACCTGAAACAAACGCCGGTGCCTGGCGGCTGGTAACCGGTTCACAGTCGAGCGTGGGCAAATTTTGATTCACATCGATGCACAGGATGGACAGGATTTACAGGATTTGTTCTGGAGACAGCGGCCTTGCAGTCCCGGACTTCCACAAATCCGCACACCATCATCGCCGGAGTCCGCCTCTCGTGCAGCAGCCTCCCATACTGATTATCCTGTGCATCCTGTACATCCTGTGCATCGATGTTCAATGATCTGGAAAACCGGATAAAGGGGACAGGTCCTTGTCCCTGATAGGCCATGAAGGCTTGATGCTTCACTCTCGTATGATCCGCACGGCAGGGCAGGGGCTGGGCTGAGGGAAAGGCATTAGGGATTGACCATGCGGATTACTTTTCTGTGCCGGCGCTGCTATTCAGAGTGCCAGGTTCGTCCGCAGGACAAGGGCGTTCCCGTGGCCTGCCGCTCCTGCGGCACGATGCAGCCCCTGCGGTTTACCCAGGCACACCTCACCGGGAACCGGGTCGACCGCTGCGCGGTATGCGGGCAGGGGGACTTTTACGTGCGGGAGGAACCACGGAAGTTGATGGGATTGGTCTATCTGCTGCTGGGACTGGGGCTGGCTTACTGGACTTATGGAATCAGCCTGGTTCCGGGTGTCCTTGGCTTTGACCGGTACTTTCGAAAGTTTCCCAAGTTGACCATCTGCTACCATTGCTATGCGAAGTACCGGGACTGCCGTCCATCCCCCGAGCACAAGGAATACGACTTGCAGTTTGCCGAACGGCTGGAGAAGGAAATCCGCAACGATCGGACCCTGCGCGATTTTTCCTGAAGGATGCGCCGGGCATTGGGGAACCGACCGTGATCGTCCTCCTGGAACTCATTCGAATCTGCTGGACCTTCCGAGATCGGCGCTGGTATCGCCGCTTTCCGTTTCTACCATTCCCACCCAAAGACTACCTTCGATGGAGGATGGAAACCGCCTACGGAGACAAAAGCCTCAGCAGCGCGAGGTGGAAGGACATCGCGGCCTATGCCCGCTGGCGCCGGGAGCTGCGGTTGCGCGGTCACGATTGAAGGCGCTATACTGGTTTTCCTGCGCAATGACAGGTCTCATGGCCTGCCCGGTATCCACCCGCCGACGGGTTGAAGTCCAATGACCGACGACGCCCTGCAAACCTATCATCTCCTCCGGGACAAGCTGCACGACGTCCTGCCCGATTTTGAAATCCGGGCCAAGGCCGAATTGGCCTGTCGTATCAACCAGTTGAAGAGCGATCTGGGCGCGGTGATTTTGGGGCACAACTACATGGAGCCCGGGCTGTACCATTCGGTGCCCGACTTCACGGGAGACTCCCTGGAGTTGAGTCGCCGGGCTGCCACCGCTGACGGCGATCCCATCGTTTTCTGCGGAGTCCGCTTCATGGCGGAAACCGCCAAGATCCTGAGTCCGGAGAAAACGGTGCTGATCCCCTCGCTGGAGGCAGGCTGTTCCCTGGCGGCCAGCATCACCGCCGAGGATGTCCGGGAGCTGCGCGAGCGTTTCCCGGGCGTACCGGTGGTGACCTACGTCAACACCTACGCCGACATCAAGGCCGAAAGCGACGTCTGCTGCACTTCCAGCAACGCCCTGGCGGTCATCGAATCGTTCAATACCGAGACGGTCATCTTTCTTCCCGACGAATACCTGGCCAGAAACGTGGCTCGCGAAAGCGGCAAGCACATCATTTTCCCCACCGACAGGCCCATACCCAGGGAAAAGCAGGACCCTCACATGGACTACCAGATCCTCGGCTGGCACGGCAAGTGCGAGGTTCACGAGAAGTTCAACGTGGAAGATATCGAGAACGTGCGCCGTCAGTTTCCCGACGTGGTGGTCCTGGCTCACCCCGAGTGCAGTCCGGAAGTGGTTGAGGCATCGGATTTTTCGGGAAGCACCTCGGCCATGATTCGCTTTGTGGAACAGGCCCGCTCCCCCCGCTATCTGCTGCTGACCGAATGCAGCATGGCAGACAACGTCGCGGCCGAAAACCCCGACAAGGAGATGCTCCGCCTGTGCAGCGTCCGTTGCCCCCACATGAACCAGATCACCCTGCAGGACACCCTCGAATCACTCCTCCAGAACCGATATGTCGTGGATGTCCCGGAGGAAATCCGCCTGAAAGCCAAGCGGGCGGTGGACCGGATGCTGGAGATCCATTGAGCTCGCCTCCCGGACGCTCTCCGGGAACCTCCATTCCGCTCAAAGGTGCTTTGCAAACACCAGACCCTCCATGAGCTTGGGGTGAAAGTGGGTGGTTTTCTGGGGTAGCAGGTCTCCGGCCTCCACAACGGCCTCGACCTGCTTCATGGGGGTGGGATTGAGCAGGATGACGCATTGGCAGGAGGCGTCCTCCGCCTTCAGGATCGCTTCACGGGCCTCGCTGACATACTCCACAAAGTCTCCCTGGGCCAGTTCGCGCTCCCCGAGGTTGAGTATCCCGTCCAAAATCGCCACCTGCAGGATGGATACATCCAGTTGGCGCCAGGTCTCGGACTTGTCTGCCGGCCAATCCAGGTTTCTCGCACTCTCGTCACGGAAAGTCAGCAGGGCCAACCGCTTCAGACCGGGCAGATAGACTCCCATTGCCCCATGCCCCGCGGTCTGCTGGAGCCGCATTCGTTGCAGCAGCTCCTCCAGCTTTCCGGGCGGAACCCCGCCTGCGACCTCGGTCGCTTCAATCGAAAAGAATGACTCGAGTTGCTGAAGAAAGCGGGAAGGCTCAAACCCTTCCAGATGTCTCAGGATGCGATGGATAGGCAGGATGGCGATTGCCGGAGACTCCAGTCGAACAAAGCTGAAGAGCTTGAATCGATAGTTTTCCCAGGCCGGGTCCTCGGACCGATGCCTCATGGCCTCCCGGCTGAACTCCACCGCAACTTCGTAACGATGGTGGCCATCGGCGATGATTACGGGCTTGTCTTGCATGGCCCGCTGAATTCGAGCGATCACCGGTGGGTCCGATACCTGCCACAACCGATTCGACATCCTGTCCGGACCGGCCGCCGTCATGGCCGGAGGGGGACCGGTCACCTCATCCAGGAGGGCCTCGATCTCCCCTTCCGGATCCGAGTAGAGGACAAAGATGATTCCCGAGTCGACCCTGGTGGAGCGCAGCAGTTCCAGGCGATCCTGCTTCGGCTTGGCCATGGTGCGCTCATGAGGCCGCACGATGCGTTGGGAGTAATCGGTCACTTCACCCAGCGCTATGAATCCCTTGCGAGTCAGGGGTGACCCTCCGGCCTGGGGGAAGTCCTGAAAGTAGGGATACAGGCTGGGCTGCTCGTCCTGCAGGAAGATCGATTCCTCCATCCACTGATCCAACAAGACCTTGGACCGGGTATATCGGTTCCAGGACGGGGAATCCTCACCGGTCTCGGGGTTCATGATAAGATGAGCAATGTTAAAGGGATGCCGCTGGTGAAACCGGTCGTCTCGGGAACCTTTGAACTGATCGTAGGGCAGGGAGATCACGTCGTCCAGGTTGGGAACACGGCTTGGATTGTAGCGGTAACCCCGAAACGGCAATATTCGCATCAGACTGCTCCTTGGGGCGTCAATATCGATTTCGATGGGCCTTCCCAGGCGATCAATGCAGGGCAACACATTGTCGAGCAGCGGGTTCCGCTTTGTCAATGGAGCCCGTGACCCGGCCGGCTCACTGCGGGAGCTGCCCCACTCCTGCATTTCCCGGGATTGAAGGGGAGTGATGTCCCGGGTCCGACTTACCGGAGGCAGAACCACCATGCCGGCTGGTCAAGATTGCGTGGTTGCCTACCAGGGCGAACCGGGGGCATACAGTGAGATCGCCTCCCGGCGATTTTTCCCTGGCGTCAGCCACCTGATTCCCTGCGAGACCTTTGACCTGGTGTTTCAGAGAGTCCAGCGGGAAGAGGCGACATTCGGGGTCATTCCCATTGAAAACTCGCTGGCGGGCAGCATCCACCAGAACTACGACCTTCTGTTACGTCACCGACTCACGATCATTGGAGAGTTGAAGCTCCGCATCCTGCACCA
>JAPPFQ010000278.1:785-4307 GCA_028875135.1 Acidobacteriota bacterium | reverse complement strand
GCCGATGAGTACCTGTTGATCGCCTTCGCCGACCGGCCTTCGGTGGAGGAGGATTTCACCTCCGACATAAGCGAGATCCAGAACCGCCTGGTTCACAAGAGAGCCAAGGGATCGACGACGCTTTACGATGCCATCTACCTGGCCCTGGAGAAGATGAAACAGGCGAACCACTCCAAGAAGGCTATCCTGCTCATTACCGACGGCGAGGACACCCGTAGCCGCTATTCCCTGATCAACGTCCGAAATGCCGTCAAGGAAGCCGACGTGCAAATTTTCGCCATCGGCATTGTCAATTCCTACTATTCCGACCTGGCCCGCGGCCGCTCCGGACGGGGTATCCTGGAACAGATCACCGAGATTACCGGGGGACGGTCCTACTTCCCCAACTCCGTTTACGAGCTTGAGGACATCTGCACCAAGATTGCCATCGAGCTCAAGAACCAATACATCCTGGGCTATTCCTCCACCAATCGAGCCAAGGATGGCCGCTGGCGCAAAATCAAAGTCAAGATGAAAACGCCCAAAGGGCTCCATTCGCTATCGGTCCGGACCAAGACCGGTTACTACGGCCCCCAGGGATGATCCGATGAATCCGGCCTTTGGAAGAATTCTTCTGGCGGCGCTGCTGCTTCTGCTGGGCACCCAGATCATGGCTCAGCGGCAGACCCGGAAAGCCGGGGGCGACTATACGCTCAAGGTAGACGTGGATCTGAGGCTGCTCCACGTCACCGTCTTCGACTGGAAGGAACAGTTGGTCAAAGGGCTGAAACAGGATAATTTCGAAGTTTACGAAGACAAGATTCAGCAGGAGATATCTCTTTTCAAGGTAGAGGACATCCCGGTGTCGCTCGGCCTGGTGATCGACAACAGCGGCAGCATGCGGGGCAAACGCAACCGGGTCAATCAGGCCGCCATCACCTTTGTCAAGACCAGCAACCCGGAAGACGAAGTCTTCCTGATCAACTTCAACGACCAGGTCTTTCTGGATCAGGAATTCACCCAGAACCTCGACGACCTGACGGATGCCCTCGATCACATCGATGCCCGGGGCGGCACCGCCCTCTATGACGCCGTCTACCTGGCTCTGGAGCATATTCGGGAAGGACAGGAAGAAAAGAAGGCCATACTGGTCATTACTGACGGCCAGGACCGCGACAGCCGCTACCGGTTTGACACGGTGCTGGATTTTGCCCGGGAGTCCTACGCCAGCATTTACCTGATCGGACTGTTCGACAAATTGTCGGAGCGCCCGCGGAGGGAGAGAAAAGCCGCCAAGCTCCTGCAGGAACTCTCCGTCGAAACGGGGGGAAAGTACTTCTTCCCCGAATCGGTGGATGAGGTGCACGCCATCTGCACCGAGGTGGCGCACGAAATCCGCAATCAGTACACCCTGGGCTACAAGCCCACCAACTTGAGCCGGGACGGAACCTGGAGAGACGTCACTGTCAGAGTGCTGGGAGCCCCCAAACCCAAAGGCAAACGAAAGTGGATCGCCAGGACCAAACGGGGCTACTACGCCCCTACCGAGAGCTAGCTGTCAGCGTTGGGGCGAATTGAGATGATTCGATGCGACACCGATTGAGGCATTCCATGCCAGCCGGCTTGCGTCATCCGAGACTGATCAAGGGCCTGATTGCCGGGGAGTCTCTACTCCCTGGCCGGCGGACAGGCCCCGTCGCCGCTGTCAACTAACGGCGTTCCGATACATAGCGCATGATGATTCTCGCAACCTCCGTGTTCGCGCCGTGCAGGTCGAATTGAATCATCCAGTTCTTTGAATCGTCCTTGTTCTTCTCGACCTGCTTCGCGCTCGGAGCCCGCAATAACAGATCCTCGTCCAACCGCAGGCCCGCCTCAGCGACCTTCTCCAACGGCACGTTGAATCGATGGTTCGGATCGTCTTCCCTCGGCGACCTGTAGCTCACCGAGCCCTTCGTCAGCGTGAACGTTCCCTGGCAACTGCCAAACGAATGGAGGTGGGTCGCGGCGAGTTCTACCGGCCGACCGGCGTCAAGAAACTCCACGATGGACTCGTAGGCACCTTCATGGTCGCCGGTCTTTATCTGCGCCACTCCGAGATCGAGCAGCACGTCCATCAACCCGGGATCAGAGCGGCGAGCGGCGAGATACTGTCCGATGGCCGGCGCGTACAGCGTGGCGTCCATAAGCGCGTCACCCGTGTCGACGTATTCAACCGCCGATAGTTCGCGGGCCTCGCGCACCACGGTATCTCCCTCCTCGAATGCGAGCGAAGCCGCCGTCGTGATCATGGCGCCCTGATCCTGCACCTCGCTGACTTCCGCCGTGCCAACACTCTCCATGAGGGAGAACACCACTTCGCCGGCGGCATTGGTAACCTCCCGCCCTCGCCGCACTTCCAGTGCATCCCCGGCTTCAAGTCCGGCGGCACTTCCGGTGTCTATGATGGCAGCGGTAGAATCCATGACCGCTACAATGCGGCCCTCCACAGTCTCCACAGGTATGGACCTCGACCCCATGATGTCGAAGTAGGCTTTCAGCCTTTCGGCCAGGTAGACCAATATGGGCGCTCCCAAGCGCTGTATTCTGGCCCCCAGTTCGGCGGGGTCATACGACGTCTGGCCCGTCAACAGTTCGCGCCAGTCCCGGGCCTGTCTCTCATACGTTTCACTTTGCTCACCGGAGTCCGTGAAGAACACTCTTCCGGAACCGTCGGTCGCCGAGAGATCGATTCCGACGATTGCGAGTGCCTTCTGTTTGTTGTCACCATCGTCCCCGTCGTCGACCAGTTCGTCGTTGTAGTGCAAAATGGCAATGACGTAGAAGTTCGCCTCGACCTCACGGCCGATGCGTCCGTCAACGACGTTAAAGACGCCGGTGCGCAACAGAGCTGCGAGAAGGGTATCGGTGAGAGTGCCGGCGACGTTCGAATTTCCGAAGTCCACGGCAATGTCCACCCGGTTGACGACGGCGGTGAGCGTCTGAGCCTGCGCCGGCAGCGGTGTCGACGACAGGGAAAGAATCAATGTAGCAGCGACGACCTGGGTCTTCATTGGCTTTCACTCCACACAGTCGAGTCTTCGCTATGAGAGGAGGATGACTCCTTCAGGTACTGTACAAAACTCATGTGAAGTTAAGGCGTGAGGAATAGGCGTATTAGGTGATGATCAAGTGAAATTTTGCCACCACACTTGAATGAGTCGTATTGAACCATGGAGGCGCTCGAAACCGACCCATCCGGAGAACCGATACTAGTGTCCTGGGACGAGAGAACAAGATGCTTCGGGACCACAGCACGAGACTGAACGCGGCCAGCCTGTGCATCGGCGCATCAGCGCCAGCCTGGACCTCGACACCGTCTTGAGCGAGTTGGTGGAAAGCGCCCGCGCCCTGACCGACTGCGAATCTTGCAAATGGCTCGGCAATCAACAATTTATAGCTTGCCGGCTTGAGGCACGCCTTCGTCAAAAGCTCTTGGAGCTGTCCAGCAAGAGTGTCACCGGGCCGTCGTTGGTGGACCGAATCCTCATGGTTTCCCTGAAA
>JAPPFQ010000278.1:0-775 GCA_028875135.1 Acidobacteriota bacterium | reverse complement strand
AAACACCAGTCTGGACCCCGATCCGCTGCCGCCGGCAGCGCTCGACGAAGGATTGGTAGAGACGATTGGCTGGTTCGGGGGGCGCCGCCATTGAGAACGAAGGACGCCGTCCCTTGCGGCAGTCGCCATAGAGCGTGAACTGAGAGACGATCAAGAGAGCCCCACCGACCTCTTTCAGGGACAGGTTCATTTTGCCGTTGTCATCCTCGAAGATCCTCAACCCCAAGACTTTGTCCACCAGGTAGTCGGTGTCGGCCGGGCCGTCGCCGTCCTTGACGGCAAGATAGAGCAGCAATCCCCTGCCGATTTGTCCCACCATCTCTTCGCCCACGGTCACCGACGCTTCGAGAACTCGCTGAACCACCACACGCATCGACTTTCTCCTTCTCCTCGGGGATACAAAAACGGAGCCCGGCGAAATCGTTGACACCTTCGGGGGCCTCTTTTACTATCACGCAAACTCGTTTTCAGGCAACGGGGCAGTGTCATGGGCAGGACACCGACCGGTCAAACCCGGCTCAACAAATCGAAGCGTCGCTGGGAGGAGGAGACGCTCGCTCCTTCATGGAAGCGGTATCCTCCGAGGCTGCCCGAGTTCACCAGCATCTCGGGACACCCCATCCAGCCCCTCTACGGTCCCGACGACCTGGAGGACTTCGACCCCGAACAGGAGTTGGGGTTCCCCGGTGAACCGCCCTACACCCGGGGCATTCATCCCTGAATGTACCGCGGCCGGCTCTGGACCATGCGGCAATTCAGCGGCTTCGGTACCGCC
>JAPPFQ010000645.1 GCA_028875135.1 Acidobacteriota bacterium | reverse complement strand
TTGTACACCTCTTCCGACGCCATGTAGAGGTGAGTGGCCTCCTCGTATTGCCTGGCGTGCAGCGCCTGAAGGATTCTGAGGTTGGTCCTGGGTATGAAGTTGGCGGCCTGGGACACGTACCCCCGGGCACCCAGAATGAAGGACGAGGCCACGAAGGCGCCGTGGAAATTGCAGACGATGTTGAACCGGTCCTTGCAGGAGGACAACACCGCCACCAGCTCGCTGTCACTGCTGCTGGACCACTTGAGCCCCACCACGTTTTCCAGCCTGGCCAGTCGCTCCACGAATTCCAGGTCCATGTCGAAGCCGCAGGTCCAGAAGGTATTGTAGGCCGTTATTCCCAGGCTCACCGATTGACTGATGGCGCGGAAGTATTCGAAGGCGTCATCGGCCGTGCTGGCAAAGTACCAGGGAGGCTCGACCTGCAATCCGTCCGCCCCGATTCTCTCGGCGTGCCGGGCCAATTCCACCGAAGTTCGAGTGGACTGATGCGAGATTCCGACGAAAACGGGCAGGCGGCCGGCCGAAGCGTGGACGGCCGCTTCGGCAACCGCCTTGCGTTCCTCGGTGGACAGATGCATCTGCTCTCCGCCCGCGCCCAAGGCCACATACACCGCCGTTCCGGTACGCAACCCTCCCGTGACGAGATATTCGATACAGGTCCCGATCCTGGGAAGATCCAGCGAATAGTCTTCCTTCATGGGAGTGCAGGCCGCCACAAAAACTCCCTGATACTTCGATTTGCTCTCTTCGCTCTTCGTCATGGTTCCCTGTCTTCCCGGGTCTCGTTCGGTTGGTGAACGGGAATCTTCCCCCGGACGGAAGTCTTCAAACGGGTGAATATTTCCCGTGGGGGCTATTGTGGATGGCGGGGCGACGGCCGCCCCGGATCCGAGCCACTTCGTCTTCGACGGCCGCCACCTGTTCCCGGCTGGTGCAGACTTCCAGGTCGAGCCGGCACTGGTAGCTCTCGCCCGGCGGCAGGACGACGACGCGACCCTTTTCCCGCTCGAATCCCTTCAGGTTGGGATAGTTGGTTCCCGGCTCCAGCCCGGTGACGTATCCGTCGGACAGACCGACCGTGTTTTTCCACTGGGTGAAGTGGGGGAGCTCCTTCTTGTTGAATCGAAGCACCACGGCGCGGTCGCCGGCGGCATCCCGCAAGGCCACCAGGGTGCGGCCCGATTCACCCGCCGCCAAGTCATAGAAGTAGACCTGTTCCACGTACCCGGGGGTGGGTGCGAGGTAGGTATCGATCTCCCCGATCCCCTCCACCGCCCGGGCGTCCCGGGGAGCGACCTCCAGCACGGCCGCCAGCAGCTTTGAGCCGGCCCCCAGGAAGGGACGGCCGAAGTTGCAGTGGTAGACCAGTTCCAGCTCCGAGGGAGTGGTCTTCAGGTTGGTGACGGTGTCCTGGACCGTCAAGCGGTTGGAGCGGGGAGTGGTGCTCACGGCGGACCGCAGGCGGAGGCCCGGAAGGAAGAGGGAGGATTCGTCCACCTCCCCCACCACCGAGACCCTGCCGCTCGCCGGATCGGAACGGACCTCCAGGGTGTGGGCCGGCAGGTTGGCAATCTTGCCATGGAGGGTGAGGTCGACCGAGACGCGGTTTCCGTTGTTGTCGACAATGACGTCCTGGCCGGGGGACCCGTTGGAGTCGAGGCCGCACCGCACGATGCATTCGTCGAAACCCTTGAGCCAGCCCAGCCCGCCCCGGTCGCCTTCGTCCACCCACTTGGGATGCACCGGGCCCTTGACCGGAGATTCCCAACCCACCGGAATCCCGCGGCAGGAGGCCTTCCACAGCCCCATTCCCCGAGTCGGCAGAATGGAGAAGGAGAGTTCGGCATTGGTGACCTCCACCAGGTCGACGCCGCTTCTCAAGCCTCCCTGCAGGCAAGTCTTGGCGACCGTGCAATCCGGGACTCCCAGGTCCTCGTGGCCCAGAAAGAGAGACTCCTTCCAGACGTTGGCGCCGACATCGGTCAAAACCCAGGACTTCTCCTCCGCCATGGCCCTTCCTCCTCTCGACCGCGATTCCGGTATTCTAATGAAACGCTCGTCCGGCCTGTCAACTCATTCCTGTTTCAGGCAAGCACCGCCCCCGCCCTGCCGGGCAGTTCATTCGAGGAAACCACCGATCGCCAATAAAGGCGAACCACGAATGAACACGAATAAACACAAATGGCCACAAAAGGCACAAAAAGAGCGGAACGATGAGAAACGACCAAGGCATACGGGCCTGGTGTGATCACATCCGCCAGACAGCCTTCAACCGGTTCAAGAAATTTGATTTGTGACTCTTGTGCTTTTTGTGGTGAGCCTGCATGGCTCACCGGTCGCACCCGATACCGAAAAAGGCAAGACCTCACGGTCGCCGGCACAATAATCTGCCCCGCTGCGAGTTTTGCAAAAGGCTCATTCTTATTGGTGTTCATTCGTGTCCATTTGTGGTTCGTTGTTCTCCTTCGTTGATAACGCTCAGTTGCGCCGGGCAAGCCGGCTTCGTCTTGATGCCGGGGAATCGGTTCGACTACAATGAGCGGATGCGAACGGCTCCCGCCTTGCCCTGCCGACTGAGACCTCGGCGGTCTTCGGAGGGAGCCTCGACCCCACGTCCCCAAAAGAGGAGGCAACATCGAACCGTGAGCTGCCTGCGACCCCCTACCCGGCTGATTCTCAGAAGCGGCGCCTGGATCCTGACCTGCCTGGCAACGGCGGCTTTGGTCGTCACTCCCCTGAGCGCGGGCGGACCCGAGGAGAGCCCTCCCGTCGACTTCAACCGCGACATTCGGCCCATCCTGGCTGACAACTGCTACGCCTGTCACGGACCCGATCAGAACCAGCGCATGGCCGGTTTGCGCCTCGACTCCCGGGATTCCGCCCTGGGACGGCTGGACTCGGGCAATCGGGCCATCGTTCCCGGAAACCCGGAAGAGAGCGAGCTCATCCGGAGAATCTCCGCCGGGGACGAAGCTCTCAAGATGCCTCCAGTCTATTCGGGCAAGGAACTGACCCCTCGGCAAATCGACCTGCTGACCCGCTGGATTCGCCAGGGGGCTCCCTGGAGCCAGCATTGGGCCTACATTCGCCCGGAAAGGCCGTCGCTCCCGAAAGTAGCGGACAAGAGCTGGCCCGCCAACGCCATCGACCATTTCATTCTGGCCCGGCTGGAACGGGAAGGCCTCGGCCCCTCGCCGGAGGCAGACCGCAGGACCCTCATCCGGCGCCTGACCTTCGACCTGACCGGACTCCCGCCCACTGTCCGGGAAGTCGAGAAGTTTCTTTCCGATCAGAGCCCGGAAGCCTACGAGAGGCTGGTGGACCGGCTGCTGGCTTCGCCCCACTTCGGCGAGCGCATGGCCATGCACTGGCTGGACCTGGCTCGCTATGCCGACTCCGACGGCTACCATGTCGACTTTCCCCGATCGATGTGGAAGTACCGCGATTGGGTGATCGCGGCATTCAACGCCAACAAGCCCTTCGACCGGTTTACGGTGGAGCAGTTGGCGGGAGACCTGCTGCCCGACCCCACCCTGGACCAGAGAATCGCCACCGCTTTCAATCGCAACGGAATGACCACCACCGAAGGCGGAGCCGACGCCAGGGAGTACCTCTCCAAGTACGTGATCGACCGGGTCAACACCACCACCACGGTCTGGCTGGGCTCGACCGTGGCTTGCGCCGAGTGCCACGACCACAAGTTCGACCCCTTTACCCAGCAGGAGTATTACCGGCTGTACGATTTCTTCCACCAGATCCCCGAGAAGGGCCTGGACCGCGACCCTGCCCCTCCCTACCTGTGGCTGCCTTCCGAGGAGCAGCGCTCCCGGCTGAGCCAACTGGAAAAAACCATCCAGACGCTGGAAGCGAGCCGGAAAGCCCGGCTCGACATGACCCATGACGGGCTGGACGAGGCCCAGGCCGAATGGGAGGGAGAGCTGGCTCGAATCCATCAGACCCGCCAGAAGCTGGAACTGAAGGAATGGTCGATGATCGGTCCCTTTATCGCCCAGTCCGCCGAAGAAGCCTTCACGGAATCCTTTCCGCCGGAATCGGAACTGGACTTCTCCAAGAGCTACCAGGACGGCAAGTTGTCCTGGAACGCTCGCCCGGAATGGAAGGACGGGAAGGCTCAACCGCTGTTGGGAAACAAGGCCGCCACCTACCTGCACCGCCGGATCCTTGCCGAATCGGCCCGCAGACTGAAGTTCTTCGTGGCCACCAACGCCCCTTATGCCGACGGCCTCAAGGTCTGGTTGAACGGACGGCTCGTTCTCGCCAAGGCCGTGGAGGGGTGCGAGCCGGCGGAATCGATCGAGG
>JAPPFQ010000409.1 GCA_028875135.1 Acidobacteriota bacterium | reverse complement strand
GTCTGGAGGTGGCTCTCAGCATCCTGCTGGTGTCGGGCGCCATTGGCAAGGTCGACCGGGCCAACCTGTTGCGGCTGTTGGCTGGGGCGGTACCCGGTAGCCTTGCGGGGGTCTTCTTGCTGGCCTCCTGGGCCAACCGGCCCATGGAGATCATCCTGGGCGTGGCCGTTATTGGGGTCGGCTTGTTCTACCTGCGAAATACGCCCTCAGCCCCGGTCGTGTCCGACCGATGGGGGCTGGCGGCGGGGTTTGCGGGAGGATTGCTGGGAGGCATGTTCGGAACCAGCGGCCCGGCCTATGTGGCCTTCCTCTCGAGCCAGGCCCTGGACAAGGCGGCATTTCGGGCGACGCTGATCGTGCTGTTTGCCGTCGAATACGCCTGGCGGCTCGGTTTGTACGCCCACCAGGGGCTGCTGGACATTCAGGGGTTGCAGTTGGCTCTGACTCTGCTGCCGGCTCTGGTGGCGGCGACCCTGTTGGGTCACTTTGTCCATCTTCGGGTTGGGGAGAAGGTGTTTCGAAGGTGGGTGGCCGTCTTTCTGCTCGTGTCAGGAACCGTGTGCCTCTTCTGATTGAGTCACCGCCTCTGTCAGCTCGGCTGCCGAGACGGCGTGGGTGCCGGGCCTGGAGACGGAGATTGAGGCCGCCAGGTTGGCCAGCCGGGCGGCCTGGTGCAGATCGGCGCCCTGGGCCAGGGCGGCGGCCAGCGTCGCCAGCACCGTGTCGCCGGCTCCCGAGACCTCCACCGGGGAAGGGCAAAGGGCATCGAGGCGGCTGGTGGGGCCGGAGGGTGGCGCAATCAGCATGCCCCGGCTGCCCATCTTCAAAACTACAGCACAGCCCATCCGGGATCTGAGCGTTTCGGCAATGGTCTCGACGTCATGGCCCGGCTCGCCTCCGGAATCGAGTTGGGCGCAAAGCGAACGGGCTTCGCTCAGGTTGGGGGCGATCAGGTCCAGGTGGCGCCAGTTGAGGGCGTTTCGAGGCTTGAGGTCGGCCACGATCCCGCGGTCGCCTTCCCGGGCCAACCGCTCGATCCGCTCGGCCAGGCTCGGGGAGAGCAACCCCTTGTCGTAGTCGGAGACCACCAGCAGATCGACCTCGCTCAATTGAGCTTCGATTCGGGCGGCCAAAGCAGCCTGTTCGGCTTCGGTCAGAGGAGTGAGTTCTTCTTCGTCCAGCCGAAGGTAGTAGTGATCTCCCGATAGCACGCGGGTCTTGAGAGTGGTTGGCCTCCTGGTCTCGAGCAGGGACCCCTCCACACCCGATTCCCGCAGCAGCCCTTTAATCGCCGCCGCCTCGGAATCGCCTCCCACCATCCCAACCAGGGCCGTGCGGGCCCCCAGCCGGGCCAGGTTGCGCGCCACGTTGGCGGCTCCCCCCAGCGCCTGGGACTGGCCGCGGATTTCCAGCAGGGGGACGGGGGCTTCGTCGGCCACGCCCAGGGCCCGGCAAGACAGGTAGGTGTCCAGCATGACGTCGCCGACCACCAGCACCCGCGCGCCGGAGATCCGCCGGATGCATTCCAGGCTATTCTTGACTCGTGCTTCCATGGGGGTCTTGGCCTGAGGGCCGGACCGGTGCCCGGGGGGCTTCCACCGGGTCCGTCAAGGCCAACTCCTTTTCCAGCAGTTCACAGATGATATGGACGACCACCAGGTGGGATTCCTGGATACGGGGGGTGTTGTCGGAAGGCACCTGAATGCAGAGATCGCACAGCCCGGGAAAGCTCCCGGCGGAGGATCCGGTGAAGCCGACCGTGGTGGCCCCCTTTTCCTTGGCCATCCGGATGGCCCGCACCACGTTTTCGGACTTTCCGCTGGTCGAAAAGGCCGCCACCAGGTCCCCGGGCTTGACGAAGGTGTCCACCTGGCGGGTGAAGGTGCTCTCGTACCCGTAGTCATTGGCGATGGAGGTCATCAGGATCTCGTTGGTGGAGAAGGAGAAGGCCGGGAGTCCCTTGCGCTCGATCCGGAATCGGCCCACCAGTTCGGTAATGAAGTGGTTGGCGTCGGCGGCGCTCCCTCCGTTCCCGAAGGCATAGACGGTCTTGTGGTCGCGATAGGTCTGAATGATGGCCCTCACCACCCGTTCGATCTCAGGGAGTTGCTCGGTGATCAGGCGCTGCTTGACCTCGACGCTCTCGCGCAGCAGGCTGCTGATCTGGGGATGAAAGAGATTCAGCAGCTCTTCCGGATTCAGGTAGGCGATGCCGGGCTTGGACACCACCGTGGCGGCGGCCTTGTTGGCCAGGGCTGCCGCCGATTTCAGGTCGGCTCCGGCCGACAGGCCCAGTGCCAGAACGGCGGTCACGCTGTCGCCGGCTCCCGCGCGGTCCGCCAGAGGCACCGGGTCGGCGGGAATGGTCTGCGGTGTGCCCGAGGTGGGGAAGAGGGTCATCCCCTGGCTTCCGCGGGTGACCAGGACATTCGAACCCAGCCTCTCGGCCACCCGCTGGCCCGCTCGCTCCAGGTTGCAGTCGGCCTCTCCGAACTGAGCGGCCGCTGCCGCAATCTCCCTGGCATTGAAGGTGAACAGGTCGGCCCGGGGATACCGGCCGACATGCTCGGGATGGGCGTCGATGACGACCTTCAGTCCCTGGTTTCGAGCCAGGGCCTCCACCGAGTCCAGAAGGGCCCGTGTCACAAAGCCGTAGCCCTGATCGTAGACCACCACCGTCCGGGGCTTGCTGGGGAGTCGGGCGGTGAACTCGCCAAGAGGGGGCAGTGAGTCGGCGTAATGGTCGATGACAGGCCGTTGAAGGATCTGGATGAGCTGGTGGTTGGAGGCGAAAAAACGCCTGCGCTCCGGCAGGCGGAAGGGAGCGGTCGGCGGGGCGCTCAACACCTGAACGCCCTCCGCCCTCAGTTCGCCCAGAATCTCCCGGCTGGCTTCGTCCCCTTCGAAGAAGCCGTAGAGAGCCGCCTGGCCGCCCAGCCTGGAGATGTTCCTGGCGACATTGGCGGCCCCGCCCGGGATGGCCCGCTTCGAGGTGATCTGCAGCACCGGAACGGGGCCCTCGGGCGCGAGGCGGTGCACGTCCCCGTAGACTTCACGGTCGATGTGGGTGTCGCCGGCGATCAGGACGCATTGGTCCTTGAATTGACTTACCAGTGACAAAGGCAGCATGTTTCCTCGGTGAATCCCAGGTTACGACATCTCGTGGCGGTCGAGCCGCCTGTGTTCTCTCCGAAATGCCTCATTATAACCGGGCGGGCAATTCCCGGGGTTCGGCCCGGTCGGCCGGCTTGCGTGAAAGCCATGCATCAGGCAGACGTCGGATCCCCGTCCTCGAACCAGTCACGGGTGAGATCCAGCCAGAGCACCAGTCCTTGCCAGCGGCCGAAAGGCCGGTAGTGCCTGTGGATGGCGGAGTCCCTGGGGACCTTTCTCAGTCCATAAACGGCCGCAAACCTGGGTCGAACCCAGCTATCCAGGCTCAGGTGGTCGTAGTGGCCCAGCAGCTTCAGCAGATTCCCGGCGGCGTAAGGACCGATACCCTTGGTGGCCAGCAGGCGGCGGTGGGATTCCTCGCCGGTCAGATCCGCCCAATCCCCGTTCGGAAGCCTGCCCGTGGCCACCCGCTCGGCCAGCTCGATGAGATATTCACCGCGGTAGCCGCAACCGATCTCCCGTCTCAGGAATTCGGCAGTGGTCCCCGCCAGTTGCTCGGGGCCGGGAAAGCAGCAGTAGTCGGAATCCAGCCGTGTCCCCAACTTCTGAACCATTCCGGTCACCATGCGCTGGGTGGCTTTCCAGGAGCAGTTGGTGGTGCAGATCATCTTGACCATGTCCTCGAAGAAGGAGGGGGCCCGCAGCAACCGGCCTGCCTTGGCCCGGGGGACCCAGTGGAACCGGCCCGGGCGGTCCCGCCGGGCCAGTTCCCGATGGAACTCCGCCAGGGTTTCTCCCATTCGCAGCATGTGGGCCACGTCCGCCTTGACGGCTCTCAGGTCCCGGCCGGAGAGCGGACCGGGGGAGCCTACCTCCACCCGGACCTTGCCGTCCTTTTGTTCCCGCATCTCGGCCAGAGCCGGCTGGGAGTCGAGATGCAGGACCCGCAGCAGCCGCTGCCGGCTCCGATCCAGAAAGAAGGGCTGCAGGGTGGACCAGCCGTGGCTCAGCACCGTCCTCCAGAAGCTGAAGTCGGGCGGCACATCGAGAATCAAGGTCCGCTGGATCATGGATGGGGCCTCGACGGGACTGGTTCGCGGACGGGACGCCAGGACCATCCGGGGGCGTCATCCGTGTCATAATGAGGTTTGACGACCCTTGGAGAACGAGATGCCAAAGCTGGTTCTGGCGGTCCTGCTGGCCAACCCGACCC
>JAPPFQ010000561.1 GCA_028875135.1 Acidobacteriota bacterium | reverse complement strand
GGCAATGAGCGGCCGCATTCCGGTAAGGAGCCTGAGCCTGGCCCAGCAGCAGATGGTGGAGATCGCCAAGGCGTTGTCGGTGCGTTCCCGCCTCATCATCATGGACGAGCCTTCCGCCATCCTCACCGAACGCGAACTGTCCGAACTCTTCGGGCTGATCGGTCGCCTCAAGGAGCAGGGAGTATCGGTGATCTATATCTCCCACCGGCTGGAGGAGATCTTCAATGTGTGCGATCGAACTACCGTGATGCGGGACGGGCGAACGATTGCCACCCGGCCGACCTCGGAGCTGGACCGGGAGGAAGTGATCCGCCTGATGGTGGGCCGCGAGCTCAAGTCGTCGGTCCGGCGGGCCGCTTCCAACCCGGGTGCGGAAGTGCTCCGCCTGGAGGGGATTGGACAGGCCGGAAAACTGGAAGACATCAACCTGAGGCTTTGCCGGGGCGAGATCGTGGGACTGACAGGCCTGGTCGGAGCGGGACGGACCGAGTTGGCCAGAATCCTGTTCGGTGTCGAGCCGCCCGATCGGGGACGCATGGTCCTGGAGGGGAAGCCGATCCGGCCGCAATCGCCTCGCCAGGCCATCGACCTCGGAATCGGCCTGCTGACCGAGGACCGAAAGTCTCAAGGCCTGGTGCTCGGCATGCGTGTGCGGGAAAACACCACTTTGTCGAGGTTGAGCAGGCTGATCCGTTGGGGCCTGGTGGACTCGTTCCGGGAAAGAGAAAGCGTGCAGGATTTTATCAGGCAGTTGGCCATCAAGACCCCCTCGACCGAAGAGCAGGTACGCAATCTGAGCGGTGGGACCCAACAGAAGGTGGTGTTGAGCAAGTGGCTCTTCACCCGGAGTCGCATTCTGATTTTCGATGAGCCCACACGTGGCATCGACGTCGGCGCCAAGGAGGAGATCTACCGGCTGATGCTTCGACTGGTCGGTCAGGGCATCGCCATTCTCATGATCTCCTCCGAGCTTCCCGAGGTGCTCAGGCTGTGTGACCGCATTCTCGTGATGCATGCCGGCCGCATTACCGGAGAACTCTCCCAGGCAGAGGCCGATCAGGAAAAAATCATGGCCCTGGCGATGGGAGTCCACCCGCCGGCGGGCACGAGCCCTGAGGGACTCGGTACCGACTGGACGGATCATACAGAGTGAAACCGGGGTGTTTCAGACAAACATGAACCGCTTTGCCATCGGAGTCGACCTGGGCGGGACCAACCTGAAGCTGGGAGCCATAGGAGAAGACGGCGACCTGCTGGAACACCTGGAAGTGGCGGCGGATGCTCGGAAAGGCCCTGAAGATGTAGTGGGTCGCATGTGCCGGGCCATCCTGGAACTGCGGGACCGCTGGGACGCACCCTACGCTCTGGCCGGGATCGGCGTGTCGGTGGCCGGCATCATGAAGTTGCCCCTGGGCCTGGTGATTGCAGCTCCCAACTTGCCGGGCTGGGCCGGGTTCAACGTTCGCAATCGGATCCGCCAAGAGATGGATGCTCCCTTCACCCTGGAAAACGACGCCAATGCCGCCGCCCTGGGAGAGAAGTGGATGGGGGTGGCCAGGGATATGAACCACCTGGCCTTTCTTACCCTGGGGACCGGCATTGGCGGTGGATTGGTCCTGAATGGCCGGATATGGCACGGAGCCAAGGGGATGGCCGCCGAGTTGGGCCATATCAACATTCGACCGGAAGGGCGCTTGTGCAACTGCGGCAACCGGGGTTGCCTGGAAGCTTATGCATCGGCCACGGCCGTGGTCAGGTGCGCCACCGAACTGGCGGACTCGGGGCGGGCCAGCCCCGAACTGGAGCGACTGGTGCGCGGGGAGGGACCGCTCACCGCCGATCGGGTTTACCGGCTGGCCCGGCAAGGCGATACATCCGCCGGGTTGGTGTTTCAGGAAATGGGCGCCGCCCTGGGTATCGGCATCGCCAGCTTGATTCACATCTTCGACCTGGAGGCGGTGGTGCTGGGAGGCGGCGCCATCGAGGCCTGGGATGCGTTTCAGGAGCCGATGTTCGCGGAAGCGAGGCGGCGTTCCTTCGTGCAGCGGGCGGATCCGCGGCCGATTCTCAGATCCGGTCTGGGCAGTCGGGCCGGAATTTACGGCGCGGCCTGCCTGGGATTTCAGGGCGGTCATTGATCGAAGGAATTGTCACGCTCCATTCTCTCTGCCGATCGTGGCTTTGACCGTGCCTACCCTCCTTGACAGTCTTTTGTGAAAAATGGTACAAAGCGCCCTGTTTTCGCCCTAGAGCCTGCTGGTGGATAGGGGCCTATTGATTTGATCAGCGCGTTGAGCATTTTGTCGATCTCGGCGCAGCCATTCGACTACTGGCCACATACCTCCGACGCAAACGACTCGGGCCTGGCGAAGAGCGTGACAAACCGCTCCGACTCCGCTTTCGGAAACTATCCACTAACCACTCTTCACTAATCACTTCTTGAAAGGTAGTCGCCCATGTCCTTTAACGGGGTGGAGATCCCCAAAGCAGGATCGAAAATCGAGTTGATACAGGGTCAACTGAAGGTTCCGCCCAATCCAATCATTCCCTTTATCGAGGGCGATGGGACCGGTCGCGACATCTGGAAAGCCGCGGTGCGCGTGTTCGATGCGGCCGTGGAAAAGACCTTTGCCGGAGATCGGAAAGTTTGCTGGTATGAGATCTTCGCCGGCGAAAAGGCCCATGGCAAGTTTGGGGAGTGGCTGCCCAACGACACCCTGGATGCGATCAGGACCTTTCGGGTGGCCATCAAGGGGCCCCTGACCACCCCGGTCGGCGGAGGCATTCGAAGCCTGAACGTCACCCTTCGCCAAGTGTTGAATCTCTATGCCTGCGTTCGTCCGGTGAAGTACTTTGCCGGCGTGCCGTCTCCGGTCAGGGCCCCCGAGAAGATGAACGTGGTGATCTTCCGGGAGAATACCGAAGATGTCTATGCCGGCATCGAGTGGCAGCAGGGCAGCCCGGAAGCGGCCAGGTTCATCGAGTTTCTGGGCGAGAGCCTGGGAAAGAAGATTAGGGCCGATTCGGGCATCGGCGTCAAACCCATCTCCATCACGGGGACCCGCAACCTGGTCCGCCGCGCTATCAGGTATGCCATCAGGCACGGGCGCAAGGTGGTGACCCTTGTCCACAAGGGCAACATCATGAAGTTTACCGAAGGGGCCTTCCGGGATTGGGGCTACCAACTGGCCCGGGAGGAGTTTCCGGTGGAAACCATCGCCGAAGACGAGGTCTGGAGCAAGCATGGAGGAACGGTTCCCGAGGGGAAGATCATGATCAACGATCGCATCGCCGACTCCATGTTCCAGCAGGTGCTCACCCGTTCAGCCGAGTATGACGTTCTGGCTACGCCCAACCTCAACGGCGACTACCTGTCGGACGCCTGCGCCGCTCAGGTCGGAGGACTGGGGATTGCCCCCGGGGCCAACATCGGCGACGAATACGGGGTTTTCGAAGCGACCCACGGGACGGCTCCCAAGTATGCCGACCGGGACGTGATCAACCCCGGGTCGGTCATTCTGTCGGGGTCCATGATGTTCGAGCACCTGGGTTGGACTGAGGTTTCGGAGTTGATCGAAGAGGCGTTCGGCCGCACCATCCAGCAGAAGAAGGTCACCTATGACCTGGAACGGCTCATGAGCGGCGCCACCAAGTGCAGGACCAGCGAGTTTGCCGACGCCATTATCCAAAACATGGAGTAACCCCTTCCCGCCAGGGCTTTATGCGGGGACCGGCCGCCGTAACCGGGAAGGGAACTGCGAAGTCCCGGATGGACAGCGGCCGTGGAATCGAGAGGAGCGATTTCGATGAGAAGAAAAGTGACGATTGTGGGTTCGGGAAATGTGGGCGCCACCGCCGCTCATTGGATCGTCGACAAGGAGCTGGCGGACGTGGTGCTGATCGACATCATCGAGGGCGTGCCGCAGGGGAAGGCGCTGGATCTGCTGCAATCGGGACCTGTGGAAGGATTCGACTCCCACCTGGTGGGAACCAACGACTACAGCGACTCGGCCGGCTCGGACATCGTCGTCATCACAGCCGGACTGCCTCGAAAACCCGGAATGAGCCGGGACGACCTCCTGATGAAGAACTATGAAATCGTCAAGGGGGTCACCGAACAGGTGGTCAAGTACTCCCCCCAGGCCATCCTGATCGTGGTCAGCAATCCGCTGGATGCCATGGTGCAAACGGCCTACAGAGTTTCCGGCTTCCCCAGGAACCGGGTGATCGGCATGGCGGGCATTCTGGATTCGGCGCGGTTCAGGACCTTCATCGCCCAGGAACTGTCGGTATCGGTGGAGAATGTCCACGCCTTTGTGCTGGGCGGGCA
>JAPPFQ010000456.1 GCA_028875135.1 Acidobacteriota bacterium | reverse complement strand
CGCCAACGTCCCGAACGGTCCAGTAGATTCCGGTTCAAATAGAGGGATACAATGGTGGGATTGAAGCGGGTTTATACACAGTAAGTCGTTTATAATTAGACTGTTACAAGAGATACAATATAGACGCGAATGCGGCGAATAGGAAGCACCCGTTCGGGAAAGCATTGCTTCCCCATAGAAACGCTATACGAGACTCCCCCTCAAAGCGCGAGTGATTGGAAGGCTCCCACCCGCAAGCCCATGGGGCCCCCCTCCTTGCTCCCCCAAAGCCTTTGGCTTACTATCTCTGCAGGAGCCGGGAGCCTCCATGAAAACGGACATCGCCACAGTAGACCGGGTCGAAGCCAACGGCGTCCGACTGGCCTACACCCAGTGCGGCGAGGGAGCCGACGTCGTTTTCCTGCACGGCTGGATGTGCAACCGGGCCTTCTGGCAACGGCAGTGCCGGGAGTTGGCGGGGCGAAACTTCCGCTGCACGGCGGTCGACTTTCGCGGGCACGGGGACTCTGAAGCACCTGATGGCGGCTATACCATCCAGCAACTGGCCGGGGACGTGAGCGCCATGATGGCCGCTCTGGGGATAGAGCCTGCCGTCATCGTGGGTCATTCCATGGGGGGCATGGTGGCCCAGCATTTCTGCCTGGAACGGCCGGATCAGACCGCCGCGCTGGTGCTGGTGGCGACCATCGCCTTCGATCGGGAAGACCGGCTGATCTCCAAGAGAATCGCCGCCGGTGCCACCCGGATGGGATTCGCCCGCGCCTTCGACCGCCATTTCGACGCCTGGTTCGCTCCCGGCGCGCCGCAATCGGTTCGCGGCTGGGTCAAGAGACGGATGCGATCCACTCCCGATGAGGTGGGGCTGAAACTGGTCGGCGCCTATGGTCGCTTCGACCTCACCAGCCGGCTGGGCGGGATTCAGCGGCCGACACTGGTGGTCGGCACCCGATCGGATGACTCGGCTCCCCCAGCACAGAGCCGCCGCCTGGCCGAGCTGATTCCCGGCGCCCGACTGGCCCTGATCGAGGACTGCGGACACTTCCCCATGCTGGAAAAGCCGGAGTCCATGACCCGGACTCTGCTGCCTTTCCTGGAAGCCCGGGCCGGCTCGGGAGAGGATTGACCATGTCGAGCGGTCCCTGGCGTGAGGAGCACGACTTCCTGGGCCCCGTCCAGGTCCCTCGGGAAGCTCTTTATGGAGCCCAGACCCAGCGCGCCCTGGATAACTTTCCCCTTTCCGGGGAGCGCTCCATCGGCGACTATCCGGTGCTGATCGGGGCGCTGCTGTGCATCAAGTGGGCGGCAGCCGAGGCCAACCGGACGGCGGGGTTCCTGGACGACGAGGTCGCCGGGGCCATTGTCCAAGGGGCTCGGGAACTGATCGATGAAGGAGCCGGCCGCCATTTCCCCATCCATCGCTTCCACGGAGGGGGAGGTACTTCGGCCAACATGAACGCCAACGAAGTGCTGGCCAATCGGGCCGAAGAAATCCTGGGGGGCCGCCGGGGCCAGTACCGCCTGGTCCACCCCAACGACCACGTCAACCTCCACCAGTCCACCAACGACGTCTACCCCACTGCTTGCCGCATGGCCGTGATTGCTGCCTGGCCCGCATTGGCCGAAGCCCTGGAACGGCTGGGGCGGGTCTTGCATTCCAGGGGCTTTCAGCTTCGAGACGAGCCCAGGGTAGCCAGGACCTGCCTTCAGGACGCCGTGGCCGTCACCTTCGGGGACCTGTTCGGGAGTTATGAAGCCGTCCTGGCCAGAGCCGCCGACCGGATCGCCCGCGACGTGGACGAGCTGCACGCCGTCAATCTGGGCGGCACCATCGTGGGGCGCCCCCAGGATGCTCCCGACGGTTACCGGCGTCGGGTCCTTCCCATCCTTCGGACGGTCAGCGGCGACGCAACATACCGTTTGGTTCCCAACCTCTTCGACGCCGCCCAGAACCCGGACGGCATGGTGGCCGTCTCATCCGGTCTGGAACTGCTGGCGCGCGCCCTCATCAAGGTCGCCAAGGACCTGCGGCTGCTCGGTTCCGGCCCCGAGGCCGGCCTGGGAGAGATCCGGCTGCCTGCCGTTCAACCCGGCTCCTCCATCATGCCGGGAAAGGTGAACCCGGTGATTCCCGAGTTCGTCGTCCAAAGCTGCTTTCAGGTCATCGGCAATCACGCGGCTTGCGCGGGCGCTCTGGACCACGGCGAACTGGACCTGAACATCTGGGAGAGTGTCCTGCTGTTCAATGTGCTGGATTCAATGGGCCTGCTGGCAAACGCCGTTCAAACCCTGGGCGAGCGTTGCCTTGAAGGGGTAACGGTGGTGCAGGAAACCAACCGGCGGAACACCGACTCCATCATCCCCCTGTTGACCGAGCTGGTGAAGTCCCGAGGTTACTCGGCGGTCAGCCGGATTTGCCGGGAGGCTGGAGGAGACGTGCAGAAAATCCGGGAGTTGTTGAAGAGAGAAGGCTGGATATGACCGAGTCCGCCACAGGACGCGGAGGCGGCCGTCCGGCGAGCACATGAGGAGAATTGTCATGAAATCCCAAGACCCATCCCCCGCCGAAGCCACCGGAGCACCCGAGGAAGAAGCAACCCCAACCGAAATCGTGACCGTGCGTCCCACCGAGGAGGTGATGTCCAAGCAGCGCCTCCCCTATTTCTTTGGAGTCTCGGACGAGACTTCCGGGGCACGGGGAATCTCCATGAGCCTGGTGGTCATCCCCCCGGGCGGAGCCGCAGAACCCCACTATCACCGCGGCTTCGAAACCGCGATCTACATGCTGGAAGGGAGTGTCGAGACCCGCTACGGGAAGGGGCTGCGCCGGAAGGTGACCCATCGCCCGGGAGATTTTCTCTTCATTCCGCCCGGGGTGCCGCACCAGCCGGTCAATCTCAGCGACCGGGAACCGGCCCGGGCCATCGTGGCCCGCAACAACCCCAGCACCAACGAAGAGGTGGTCTTTTACGATCCGGCCTCGGAGGATGTGGGCTGAGAGGGTGGTGCCGGGGAATCGACATTCTTACTGAACATGGATGCACAGGATGCACAGGATTAACAGCACGAGAGGTTGCTGCACCAGAAGCCGGCTCGGGCGGTGATCCGCTGCAGGTTTGCCGATGCCTGGGATTACAGGACGCCGAAATCCCAAAACCAAATCCTGTATATCCTGTTAATCCATGTGAATTATTCTTGTAAATCAGGTGTCGGGGAACGCGCGTCCGAACTGCCAATTGAAGGCTGACGCGGTGGGAGGGTAAGCCGGAGGTCTCAGGAGCTTCGCAACTCCCGCAGTACGCTCTCGATTTCTCCGAGAATCGCAGGATCGTCGATAGTGGAAGGAATGGCGTAGTCCCGGCCGTCGGCCAGGTCCCGAAGGGTGCGGCGCAGGACCTTGCCGGAGCGGGTCTTGGGCAGGCGCTTGACCAGCAGGGCTTTCTTGAAGCTGGCCACGGCTCCGATGTCCGACCGGACCTCCCGGATGATCTCCGCTTCGATGGCCGCCCACTGGCGCTCCACGCCGGCCTTCAGCACCACGAAACCCATGGGGATTTGCCCCTTGAGCTCGTCCCGGGCCCCGACCACGGCGCACTCGGCCACGTCGGGATGGCCGGAGACTACTTCCTCCATTCTGCCGGTGGAGAAGCGATGGCCGGCCACGTTGATGACGTCATCCACCCGCCCCATGACGAAGAGGTACCCCTCCCCGTCCTTGAAGCCGCCGTCGGCCGTAAAGTAGTACCCGGGGAAACGGCTGAGATAGGACTCCAGGAAACGCCGGTCGTCGTTCCACAGGGTCGGCAGGCAGCCCGGGGGCAGGGGGAGCGTTACGGCGATCAGCCCCTCCTCTCCGGCTCCCAGAACCCGGCCCTCGCCGTCGAGCACCTGGATGTCGTAGCCGGGAACGGGCTTGCCGGCCGAGCCCGCCTTGAGCGGATGGGGAGAGAGCCCCATGCAGTTGGCGGCCATCGGCCACCCGCTTTCGGTCTGCCACCAGTGGTCGATGACCGGGATCCCCAGAAGGCGCCCGGCCCAGTGAAAGGTGTCCGGGTCCAGCCGCTCACCGGCCAAAAAGAGGTAGCGCAGGCAGGAGACATCGTGATCCTTGAGGTGCTCCCCCTCCGGATCTTCCTTCTTGATGGCCCGGAACGCGGTCGGGGCCGTGAACAGGACCTTCACCCCGTGCTGGGCCACCACCCGCCAGAAGGCACCCGCGTCCGGCGTCCCCACCGGCTTGCCCTCGTAGAGCACGCTGGTGCAGCCATGCATCAGGGGACCGAACACCGTATAGGAATGGCCCACCGCCCAACCGATGTCGGAAGCTGCCCAGAAG
>JAPPFQ010000589.1 GCA_028875135.1 Acidobacteriota bacterium | reverse complement strand
GACAAATAGCGTGCACGCCGCTTGCGCAACAACGGGGTGCTCCCCGCCGCCAGCCGGGCGATCCCCACCAGTTTGCCGGACTCCGTGACCATATTTATATATTCGCTTTTTATTCGCCACTTGTCAAGCCCTATTTCCCTGCGGCTGGGGGCAAAGATTTACCCACGGAGAGGCGGGAAGGGAAAAGAGATATCCAAGAAGGAAAAAGACGAACCACGAATGGACCACGAATGGACACGAATGAACACCAATAAACTGATGGATGAGCCTTTTGCAAAATTCGGCAGCGTGACGTTTACCGGGAATGGCCACAAGAGGCACAAAAACACCATTGGTGCCTTTTCTGCTTTGTGTGGTTGGAAAGCATATTTCACCAAGTCGTACCCGATATTGAGTATTCGTGTCTATTCGTGTTCATTTGTGGTTCTCTTTTGGTGGTTTCTCTTAACGACTGATAGGACGTTGCCAACCGAATCGACCGCACGGCAGGGCCGGGGCTCGACCAAGAACGTCCCGGACATGGCCTTGGGAGTGCCCGGTTTACAGCCTCGGCGATCTGGGCTAATCTGTCCGGGCCATGCCCTTCCTGAAAGCCCTGACCATTGCCGGCTCCGACTCGAGCGGCGGCGCCGGAATCCAGGCGGATCTCAAGACCTTCGCCGCCCTGGGGATTTACGGCACTTCGGCCGTCACGGCGGTGGCGGCTCAGAACTCTCGCCGCATCGATGCCCTGACCTGCCTTCCGGCGAGCCTGGTGGTCTCGCAAATCCGGTCGGTCCTTTCCGATATCGGGGTTGAGGCCATCAAGACCGGGATGCTCGGCAGCCCGGAGATCATCCAGGGCGTGGCCTCGTCTCTGAGCCGCTACCCCGGCATTCCGCTGGTGGTGGACCCGGTCATGGCAGCCACCAGTGGCTCCGCCCTCCTCGAGGAAGGCTCGCTGAAGATCCTGCGCGGCCGACTCCTGCCCCTGGCGCGGATTGTCACTCCCAATCTGCCGGAAGCCGAGGCGCTGGTCGGGAGCCGATTGAGGAATGAATCCGATTGCATCCGCGCCGCCCGGGAAATCCATGCGATGGGTCCGGGTTGGGTCGTCCTGAAAGGGGGCCATCGGCGGGATACCGAGCCGGGTCCGGAGGGCGACCGTCAAGTGGTCGACCTGGTCTACGACGGCAGCCGCATGCACAGGGTTAGCGGCCCCTACCTGCAAGGCGGGCCCAAGCGGGGTACGGGATGTACCCTTTCGGCGGCCATCGCGGCCTTCCTGGCCAAAGGGCGCTCGGAACTGGAAGCGGTGCGCGAAGCCCGTGAGTACCTGAGCCGGACGTGGCGGTGCTCCGGCGAGTCCGGTCAAGCCGGCGGCCCACTCCACCATTTCCACGAATTCTGGCCTGAGTCCGGCGGTGGTTGGTGAAGTTTGAAGGAGGAAGTTTGAAGGAAGAAGGAGGAAGTTTGAAGGGTGAAGGGGGAAGTTTGAAGGGGGAAGGGGGAAGTTTGAAGGGGGAAGGGTGAAGGGTGGGGAGTCGGGAGCTGTCAGCGGAGGATTTCGGGACCAAGCAAGCGGCGGTGAGCTGGTTGCACCCTTTTGGGGAGTGCGCCGAGATCTACAACATGCTTAAACGCACCGATTCAAATCACTAACCACTATCCACTGACCACTATCCACTCAATTGGCTTCCGCCGTCTGCCCCAGGCTGGCCAGCAGTTGATCCAGGACCGAGCCGATGCTGCCGGAGGCATCGACCGTGACCAGCATCCCCCGCTCGCGGTAGTGACGGAGAATGGGTTCGATCTCCAGCAGATATCCCCGAAAACGGCCCCGGACGACCTCGGGCCGGTCGTCGTCCCGGCGCTTCGTCGGGACCCCCGCGGGAGGGCGATTGCTATTGAGGTTGTAGGCCCGTCCCTCGGCGTCGACCACCCGGCCGGCCACACGGGACAGCACGCCTTCCTCGGTGATCTCGAAGAGGACCACTGCCGACAGGCCGAGGAGGGCGTCCAACGCCTGGGCCTGAACCAGGGTGCGGGGATACCCGTCCAGAATATGCCCTTGATCGCCGTTTCGGCTGACGTATGCCTCGAACAAGTCCAGGACGATGGGTTCGGGGACCAGCTTGCCCGCTTTCAGATAGGCCTCGGTCCTCTTCCCCAGGTCCGTTCCCTTGCCCACCTCCATTCTCAGCATCTCTCCGAGAGAGAAGTGCTTGAGACCGAAGTGAGCCGCCAGGAGCTTCGACTGGGTTCCCTTGCCGCATCCCGGCGGGCCGAGAACAGCAATATTCATCGTGGTCGACCTCTTAGAATTCGGCCGGGAGGCCGAAGGCATCCGGCCTGGCGAGGGCCCGAAAGGCCGCTTGAGCAAGCGCTCAGTCTACCCCAAGCGGCCACCATTGCGGAACCCTTTTCCCTGCTCCGGACCGCTCTCCGCTCAATGGGTGAGCGGCACTGCCGGAAGGAGCGGATCTTCCGACGTGAGTGTGCGGGCGGGTAGGCGGCCACCCCTGCGGTATTGAACTTGACAGCCGTCCGGGCGACGGCCACAATCGGCTCGGTTTCAGTGGAAACCGGCCAACCCCTCGGCCCGGAAGCGACTGGCCGCCCTCGGGCGGCTTAAACCCGTGAAGATCCTCTCGATCACCGCAGGTGCAGCCGGCATGTATTGCGGCAGTTGCCTGAGAGACAATTCCCTGGCCGCGGAATTGACGCGGCTGGGGCACGACGTGACCCTCCTGCCCGTTTATACCCCCACCCTGACCGACGAACCCAACGTGAGCCAGGACCGGGTATTTTTCGGTGGGCTGAGCGTCTATCTCCAGCAACTCCACCCCCTCTTTCGGAAAACTCCCTGGCTCCTCGACAGGGTCTGGGATTCCCGGCCGGTGCTGAAGTTCTTCTCGGGACTGGGGGTCAAGACCGATCCCCGTCAACTGGGAGCCTTGACCCTTTCCATGCTGCAGGGGGAGTCGGGCCATCAGAAAAAGGAACTGCTCAAGCTAATCTCCTGGCTGCAGCAGCAGCCTCCGCCCGATGTCATAGTTCTGCCCAACTCCCTGCTGATCGGACTGGCCGAGCCGCTGCGGGCCGCGCTTCAACGACCGGTGTGCTGCACCCTCCAGGGAGAAGACCTGTTTCTCAAGGGACTACCGGAGCCTTACCGCGGCCAGGCCCTGGAATCGATACGGCG
The DNA here is from genome assembly GCA_028875135.1 of Acidobacteriota bacterium. GTDB lineage: Bacteria > Acidobacteriota > Terriglobia > Versatilivoradales > Versatilivoraceae > Versatilivorator. The sequence continues at coordinate 1,149 of JAPPFQ010000589.1, read as the reverse complement.
ACAGGTCCGATGGGTGGACGGATTCGCCCCGGTGAGCCGGTACTGCGCCGGCATCATGCAGGAGCTGCTGGGGATCGAACCGGACCGAATGCACCTGATACCGCTGGGAGTCCGGCCCGGGGACTATGGAAACCGGCGGTCGCCGCGGTCAGACACCTTTCGTGTCGGCTATCTGTCGCGAATCGCTCCGGAGAAGGGTTTGCACGAGCTGTGCCGGGCCTACCGGCGCCTGAAGCAACTAAAGGACGTCGGTCCGACCCGGCTGGAGGTGGCGGGTTACCTGGGGCCGGAACACCGCACCTATCTGCACCGGATCCGCAGGCAGATCCGCCAGTGGGGGCTGGAGGGAGAATTCTGCTATCATGGCTCCCTGGATCGCCCGGCCAAATTGCGTTTCCTGGAGAACCTGGACGTGCTCTCGGTGCCGGCCACCCACGACGAGCACAAGGGCATACCCGTCCTGGAAGCCATGGCCAGCGGCATTCCGGTGGTGCAACCCCGGCGTGGCGCCTTCACCGAGATGATCGAGAAGACTTCGGGGGGACTGCTCACCGACCCGGACCGGGAACACAGCCTGGCCGAAGGGCTCCATACCGTCTACCGGGATCCGGGCCTGGCCGATCGCCTGGCCCACAACGGCCGGCAGGGAGTGCAGGATCACTACAGCCTGTCCGGCATGGCCGCAGCGGCGGTGGAGGCCTATCGAGCTATCGCGCAGCGAGCTTCCTCCTGACCCATGCTCGAAATCAGCCGGCTCTCCAAGGACTATCCGACACCGCGGGGCCCGCTCCATCTGCTCGAGAACGTCTCGCTCACCCTGGCCCGGGGCGAAGCCGCCGCCATCATGGGACCCTCCGGCAGCGGCAAGAGCACCCTGCTTTACGTACTCGGCACCCTGGAACCTCCGACAGCCGGTGAGGTGGTGCTGGAGGGATGCCGTCCCTTCCAACTGGCGGAGCGGGACCTGGCCAGGTTCAGAAACCGCCACATCGGCTTCATCTTCCAGGACCACTGCCTGCTGCCCCAGTGTTCGGTGCTGGAGAACGTGCTGGCCCCGACCCTGATCGAGAATACAGCCGAAGACTACCGGCAGCGGGCGCTGGAGCTGCTGGACCAGGTGGGCCTCAAGGATCGCATGGACCACCGTCC
>JAPPFQ010000713.1 GCA_028875135.1 Acidobacteriota bacterium | reverse complement strand
CCGTGCCGGCAAATGCCAGCATGAGGCCGCCCGCCCAAAGACAGGTCGTTATCGGCTTGGAAACCATGAAACGCTTACCTCTCGATCGGGAGAACCCTGGCAGTATCCTCCCCGGCTGAAACCACGATTTTGGAGCGCACGGGAGCAATGCTGTAGGGAACCTTTTCCTTTTCTCTCCCCGCCAACATGGAGGAGGAAGTAATCTCGAACTCGTACTCGCCGGGAGCGGCCGAGTCTTCCGCCCGGCACTCCACTCGAAATACGTCTTCATCGGCGGGAACTTCCAGCGGGGGGCAGGACACGCCCAGAGGGAAGTTTTCCGGCCGGATGCTCACCGGCTGCTTGAAGGCCGGTTCCCGCTCGACCCTGCCCAGCAGTTCCCCGCCCCCACCCGGAGTCAACCCGATCCCTTCGCCTGCCAGGCTCAGGCGGTATCCCGGCACCACGTCGACCGTCATGACCCTCGAGTAAACAGTGGCCGGGGCGCCATCCACCTCCAGCGGACCGGACAGCACCAGGTTGAACTTCAGGACAGGCGTCCCCACTGTGGTGCCGATCCTCAGCCATCCCTCGCTGATGTACCTGGCGCCGACCTCGCCCACCCTCGTGTTTACTTCTCGAGATCCAGGTGAGCTGGCGACAACCCTTTCCGGAGGGCGAAGCCCGGGCACGGCACTCTCGAACTTCCACGGCAACTGGGTCTGCATTCCCTGGACCAGCCGGATAGTCTCGGGGCCCTCCACCTTGAGGGCGGCCAGGGGGGAATTGGAGACCATGGCCGGGAGCTCCATCCCCAGCCAGTGGGCCACGAAGGGGGACTGATCGTCCCGGTTGTTGGGATCGGGCCGTCCGGTCCCCCGGCTGCTTCGAACCTGGGTGATCAATCCGGGACCTCTCGCCCTCCGGCGCAACCGGGTGCCGTCTTCCAGGACCGCCTCTCCCCAGACGGACAATTCTCTCAGCCTCGGCGCCGCACCCTTGCGGGCAGTGACGGTCAGCAGGCCGGAACCGGAACGGGCCCTCTCGCCCTGCACCAGGGAGGCGGTCGGAACCAGCCCACCTTCGACCACCAGTTCTTCTCCGGCGTTCGCGATGCTGAGCTGTATTTCTCCCAGGTACCCCCGGCGCTGAATGCCTACCTCGACCGCCGCCGTCCCCTCGGCCGGAATATTGAGATAGGGCGTCGCCAGGCTCAGCACGAAATCGGCCGCCTGCCGCCGCGCCATGAGCCGGTAGCCGAACAGCGGACCTCCCCGCTCCACCAGGTCCTCCACCGCCACCAGCAGCTCTCGCACTCCCTCGGGCACTTTCACTCTGAGAAACGGGTCGGAACTGGTCCTCAACCCGCGCAACACTGCCGAGAAAACCGCGACTTCCGGAATATCGTCCCCCGCCGAGGCCAGCCGATTCCCCTCGGGATCGTAGGCGGTCAATCTGCCAAAGAGGCGCGAGGTCCCCAATCCACCCGCCTCCAACTGGATCATCCACTCTTCTCCGGGGTTGACGGCCAGGCGATAACGGTCCACCTCTCCGGGCTTCTCTATGCGTCCGTTGACCATGGTTCCGGGCTCGAGGCTCGTCTCGGTTCCGCCGGACGGCTCCATCTCTTCCGGCAAATCACCCACCGCAAGCAGGAGCGGCAGGCTCCCCGGGGAGCCCGGTACCGGCACCGTGGCGAAATCGGCCGCGGGGCCGACCCGGCTCAAATCCACCGTCAATTCCCTGGATCCCCTGAGGTTGCCGCCCACCAGCCGTACGGGCACCTTTTCGCCTCTCCTCCCTCCCAGGGGAAAGAGTCCGGCGGCGTAGGCGAACTCACCGATCTTCAACCGGTAAAAGTTCTGTTCCTGCTCACTGAAGCGTGCGTCGTGCACCATCAGGTAGTAGCGGCCCGACTCCGGCAGGGAGACGTCCAACCGGCAGTCCACGCCCAGGCCGTGGGTATCGTTGGCAATGGCGATCTGCTTCTTCTCGGCCGTCAACAGCCGGATGACCGGGTCCAGCGCCGAACCGGCGCGCCGGGATTCCACCTCGATCACCAGGCGTTGCCCTTTTCGGCCCTCGAAACGGTAAACATCCCGGTCGGGTCCGGAGAGGGTTCCGTTGACCGTGGTCGGAAGCTCGAGCGCCTGGCTCTTGTCCACGGAATTGTTCAAGGCCTGGTGGACCGGTTGGCGGGACTCTTCTTCTGACACTTCCGGCAGGGCGCCGACGCTGAACAGCAGCGCATTGGACAAGCCCCCGGGAGAGCGAAGCCTCAGGGTGTAGAGCCCTACCGGCGTTTCGCCCGGCAACTCCACCAGGAAGGGCCGTTTTTCCTCCGCCTTGCCCGCCGCGGCGCCTGGTCCGGAGACCGTCAGGGGAGTGAATGTGCCCGGCAGGTTGGAGACGATCTCGGCTGCCTTGAGGCGACGTCCGACCAGCGTGAGGGTGAAGGCGGTTCCCCGCTGGGCTCCGGGCGGGTCCAGCCGCTTCAGGGACGGGCCGGCGCCCAGGGCCGAGGACGCCAGAGCCCCGAGCACCAGGATCCCGAGCAGCCCGGTGCTCCGGCAAGCCCTACGCCGATTTCGGTGGTTATCCATCATCCTCTTCTCCCTACCTGCGCGGCCCGGCGCCTGAATTCTAGGGGCCGGAGGCCGCCATCTCCGATTTCATCGGAACAGGAACAAAGTCACGCAACAGCTTCCCCGACGCCACCTCGTGGATCCGAACTCGTCCTTCGAACCCCGCCATGGCCAACTCCAGGCCTCCCGGGTGGAAGGCAAGGGTGTAGATTCCGGCCTCGTGCCCGCTGCAGGCCGCCAGGCGCTCGCCGCTCTCCACGTCATAGATTGTGGCCTCGGCTCCGGCTCCGGCCACCGCCAGCCTCCGCCCGTCGGCGCTGAACTCCAGGGCAAAAATCTCTCCCGACTGGCGTTCGAAGGCGCGAATCAAGGTGCCTTCCTGGCCGGCGAAGATCTTCTTGGGTCGATCCATATGGTAGTAGTAGGGGATTCGCTCCTCGCCGCCAACCACCACGCGGTCCCGGCTGGGATGGCGGGTCACGGCCGCCAGTTCCTTCCTCAGCTTGTTGAGGTTCTCGATAAAGGCCCCGGAATCGGCATGCATCAGCTTGGCCGCGAAATCCCGTCCCACCGAGACGATACGCTTGCCATCCATGCCGAAGCGCGTCCCCAGGACCCAGTTTTCGTGGTGGTTCGTCTTCAGCAATTCCCGTCCCGATGCCACATCATGGATCCGGACGGTGCTGTCGGAGCATCCGAAGGCCACCCGAGACCCGTCGGGCGAGAGGGACACTCCGAAGAGGGTGTCCTGACAGACGGTGACCGAGCCTTTCAACTTGCGTGAGGCGACGTCCCAGAGCTGCAACTCCCCGAAACGGGCCGGCGTTCCGCCCCCCGCCACCAGGGTCTTTCCGTCCGGGGCAAAGGCCAGCGACTGGATGCGATCGGAGAGCCCCACCAGGCGGCCCTCCAGCCCGCTTCCGTCCGAGCGGTGCAGCAGAACCTCCCGGTACCCCGAAACGGCCAGCAGAGAACCGTCGGGCGAGTAGGCCAGGGCCGTAATTACGGGAGGCGAGGTGTAGACGGGAGGCTCGCTCTGTGAAACCCTGCCGAGTTCTACGGGAGTGTCGTCGGGGGCGCCTGCTTCCACCCAGGCACGGAATTTTGCGATGATTTCCGGGTCCAGCGGCGGACCGCCCAACGGCATCAGTGGCGGACGCCTGCCCTCCATCATGGCGATCAGCAGACTTCTCGCCGGATCTCCCGGGACGAGTCCCGGACCGCTGTGGCCTCCCCGGAGAAGCGTCCGGTACTCAGTAAGGTCGAGATGCCCCTGCATGATGGCCGGCTGGTGGCAGCCCTGGCAGTGCTGCTGGATCACCGGCCGAATGTCCCGAAAGTAGCTGGGGACGGCCGCCGGCTGCTCCTTCCCGGACTCCTCCGCTCCGATGGCGACCGGAACCACCGCCCAGGCAAGCAGGAAAACCCCCGCGGCCTTCAAGGAAAACGACCGACACGAACCTGTCATCGGCAGACGACCTGTAGGTTGAATGATTTCGGATGGAGCCACGCGCATCCAGCCGCAATGATAGGACTTCCGCCACTCCCCCGTCAAGGCGGGACCGGGCCAAAGGAGCAGGAAGGGCCAACAAGCGTGACGGGTCTGCCACATCGGCAGGGCTGCGGCCTGTCAAACCGGCGCGTGGCCCCTCGAGGAGCAAGAATGTTGGGAGGAGACGCCCCCCGGGAGCGGGGGGGGGGGGCGCCCCCGCCCGCCCCCGGGGGGGCGCGCGCGGCGGCCGCCGGGGCGCCCCCCCCCCCCCCCCCCC
>JAPPFQ010000399.1 GCA_028875135.1 Acidobacteriota bacterium | reverse complement strand
AGGAAGCCGCCGCGGCTGCGGACAAGCCGATGGTGACCGACCCGACCACCGGCAAGATGGTCACCGCACCCGAGTATGGCGGGACATTGACCCACGCCATCAAATTCAACCTCGAGCCTGGCGATGTCTGGTTTGGCTTCCGAGCGTTAGGCATGACCAGTGGCGTTGTAGAGAAACTGGCCATGGCGGATTGGGCAATAGATAGGGACACATATCCCTTTCTCACCGGCTATGTCGCGCCGCTCTACGCCCTGAGGGGGGCGCTGGCTGAAAGCTGGGAACAGCCCGACGCCACTACCTACATCTTCCACATCCGCCAGGGGGTTCACTGGCACGACAAAGCGCCGATGAACGGGCGCGAGCTGACGGCCGACGATGTCGAACATAGCTTTCACCGCCTGTTGGGAAATAAATTGACCGGGACCCAGTTCAGTGAAGCCGACCCTTCCCCATCGGGTACCCTCAAAGCCTTTCCGTTCGAATCGGTAGAGGCCACCGACAAGTATACGGTTGTGATGAAGCTGAAGGAGCCGAAGCTCCGCGCGCTGAATCTTATTTTGGACGACTGGAATGCTGTTATACAGCCGCCCGAGGTAATCGAGCAATACGGGGACATGCAGGATTGGAGGAATATTGTCGGCACCGGGCCCTATACGATAACTGACTTCACCAAGGGCAGCTCCATAACCTGGACCAAGAATCCCAACTACTGGGGCTACGACGAAAAATACCCGGAGAACCGCCTGCCCTATATTGACGAGATAACGGGTCTTGTTATCCCTGAAGAGGCCACTTTTCTGGCCGGGCTGCGCACGGCTAAGATCGATTTCATAGGTTGGCCGGGCGCCACCCAATTGAACGAGATAGAGACGGCGGATCGCCTCAGGGAGACCAACCCCGAGCTCGTTTTCCACACGTGGTCAGAACGGTCGAATGCCAGCTTTGCCATGAACACCAACAAGCCGCCCTGGGACGACATCAGGGTGCGCCAGGCGATGCAGATGGCCCTGGACCTCGAAACAATGAACGATGCCTTCTACAAGGGTGCTGCAGATACGATTCCTCGGGGCATAGTCGCCCTGGAATTCAAGGGCTATCACGTCCCATTTGAAGAGTGGCCGGAAGAAATCAAGCGATACCACAGGTATGATCCGGCGGGGGCAGAGAAGCTGCTTGATGAGGCTGGGCTTCCCCGTGGCGCGGACGGCATGAGATTCAAGACCACGTACATGCACTTCCCGCAGATTGAGGTGAGCTGGGCAGAATTAGTCGCAGAGTACTGGCGTGACATTGGTGTTGTCGTGGACATTGAGACGCCTAGCATGGCAGAATCTAACGCGAGAAGACGTGCCGGAGACTGGGAGATTGGGCCTCAGGTCCTGGGCATCAAGGCTGATCCAAGCATCAATATGCATCTTTATTGGAGCGGCAATCCCGGAAACACTGGAGTCTCGGACCCGGAATATGACGCCCTGTATGAGGCCGCCCAGGTGGCTACCACCATCGAGGAACAGAAGGCGCTGTTTAGACAGATGGACTGGCGCATTATAGAGCAGTTCTGGGCTATCTGGGGGCCTTTGGCGCCAGCCTTTAGCGTTCACTGGCCGTGGGTGATCGGCTATAGTGGCGAAGGCGGATTTGGAGGAATGCAAAACATGGTGGTCTTCTCCCGCCTCTGGATTGATAGTGAACTGAAGAAAGCCATGGGCTATTAGGCGTTTGACCCTTTGTAGCTGATCTCATGGAAAAGGGAGCTGCGGAGTCACAGGCTTCCCAGCTCCCTCACTTATTTTGGACTATCGGGTGTCGCGATGACAAGAGACGGGCGGCGATGACGACAATGAGGTGTAGCTCATGAGAGCCTATGTGGTCAGGCGGCTATTGCTCATAGTCCCCACCTTGTTCTTGCTGACCATCTTCGTTTTTCTCTTGGTCCGGTTCCTTCCGGGCGACGTAATAGACATGATAGAAGCTCGGATGGAAGCCCAGGCCCCTGGTTCTACACTCGAGATAGACCGTGAAGCTCTCATGCGTGCACTTGGATTAGACGTGCCTGTCTGGGTGCAGTATGGACGCTGGATGAGCGGCATTCTTTTCCGCGGCACCCTCGGCGAATCACTGTTTGGCACCTTTTCGGTAGAGGATCAGATACTTGAAAGATTGCCGGTGACCATCGAGCTTGGCCTCATGGCGATCGTCATCGGGCTCTTGATAGCCCTGCCGGTCGGCATCTACTCGGCGATTCGCCAGGATACTGCCGCTGACTACGCGGGGCGCTCTATTGCCATCATCGGCCTGGCCACGCCCAACTTCTGGCTGGGAACCATGGTCATGATTTTCCCGGCGATCTGGTGGGGCTGGTCGCCGTCGATGCGGCTGATCACGTTCAGCGAAGACCCGCTGGGGAATCTCGGAATGTTCCTCATTCCCAGCCTGATTCTGGGTACGGCCCTGGCTGCAAGCACAATGCGCATGACCCGCACCATGATGCTGGAGGTGCTCCGGCAGGACTTTATCAGGACCGCCTGGTCCAAGGGGCTCAGGGAGCGGGCTGTGGTGATCCGACACGCCGTCAAGAATGCCCTCATCCCGGTAGTCACGCTCGTAGGCCTGCAGCTCCCCCTCCTGATCGGTGGCTCGGTTATCTTGGAGCAAATTTTCGTTCTGCCGGGGTTAGGTCGTCTTATGGTGAGTGCACTCGAGGAACGAGACTACCCGGTGGTCTCTGGAGTGAATCTGGTTTTCGCCACCATGGTTGTAGGCGCCAATCTGCTTATCGATCTGATTTATCCGTGCCTGGACCCCAGGGTCCGGTATGAGTGACGCCACCGGGATGCCATCACCAGCAATCGAGCCAATGAGAGGTAGCGGGGTGGCCAATTTCTTTATCAGGATGGTCAAAGAGAAGCCACTAGGTGCTATCAGCGGGATGGTCATCTTGATCTTGATCATTGTCGCTATCTTTGGAGACGTTCTATCACCCTACGTATATAGTGAGCGACACTTGGCAGACAGGCTGACTGGCCCATCAGCCCGGTATCTCCTGGGGACCGACCAGTTGGGGCGAGACCTATTGAGCCGCCTTATCGTCGGGGCTCGTCTATCGTTGGTCGTCGGTCTGTCAGCGACTATGCTCATTGTCGTCGTTGCTGTCCTGATAGGCGGAATTTCAGGGTTTATTGGCGGCAGACTGGACCTGGTGGTGCAGCGGTTTGTCGATACCTGGATGGCCTTCCCGGGACTGCTCATCTTGTTGACCGTCATGTCCATCGTGGGGCGGGGTTTGCCGCAGATCATCGTGGTCTTGGGGATCCTCGGAGGTATCGCCGCTTCGAGAATAGTCAGAAGCGCCGTTATCGGTGTTAAAGACAATGACTATTTCCTGGCAGCCAGGGCGGTTGGCACCCCCACGCCCCAAATCCTGTTGCGCCATGTGCTACCCAATATTATGGCGACTGTCATCATCATCTTCAGCATCAACATCGGGGGGGTGATAATTTCCGAGGCCGCCCTTAGCTTTCTCGGATTCGGACTGCCGGTCCAGATTCCCAGTTGGGGTGGTATGCTCAGCAGGGAAGGACGCAAATACATGGAGGTAGCCCCCTGGCTGGCGATCTGGCCTGGTGTTTGCCTGACCGTTGTCGTTTACTGTTTGAACATGTTCGGCGACGCGGTGCGCGACCTGCTCGACCCGCGGCTCAGGGGTGGTGGGGGGCGTCTGGGTGCCGACGGCGCCACATAATGATAGGAAGAGTAATCGAGAACCGAACGAGCGTAAAGCACCGGGAGCTGCAGCGGGGTCGTGACTGGTTAGCACGAGGGCGAGCGGGTGGCCGTGGCAGCGGAAACGAGGGTTGTCAGGGACAGCATCGCCTGCGCCATCGGCTGGAAGAGGCCGGTTCGTCGGTCAGTCACCAATCAAGTCGTCGAGTTCCACGTCCAGCGCCTTGGCGATCGCCGCCAGTGTCGCAACGGAACCCGTGCGCGTCGCTCGTTCGATCTGCGAGAGATAGAGCGGGCTGATGCCGGCGGCCTCTGCCACCTCCTTCTGCGTCATGCGCCGGTGCTCCCGGTACACGCGAATCGGATTCTCCCCGGCAACGATTCGGTCAACGACGGCGATCGGAAACGACTCCTCGTTCTCGTCGACCGCTCGATCGAACAGCGCTTCATCAGACAGGTCATCGTCGGCAACCTTGCCACCGGTGAGGCGCTGGTAGTCCTGCCAACGAATCACGGCAAAGGCGGGGCGCCCTGCATCATCGCGGATCACTTGCGGGTCGGCCATCACTCCCCCTATCGCTTGTACACGTCGCCCCGACTGCCGATGCGC
>JAPPFQ010000699.1 GCA_028875135.1 Acidobacteriota bacterium | reverse complement strand
GTGTAAAGGCGCGCCTTGCGTTGCTGGCCGTTCCAGAACACCGCTCCCCTGGCCTCGGGGCTCTTGGGAGTCCCCAGGAGCAGAAGAGCCCGGACACCGGGATCGTCCAGAAAAGACGAAGCGCCGCCCTCCCGGTCCAGCCTGGCCTGAAGATCGCGAACCTGGCTGGCCAACTCGACCAGGCCGGCCTGATGGACCGCAACTTCCCGATCGAGGCGGCGGAGGTTTTCCATGGAGAATGCCAGGGCAAAGCCTGCCGCGGCGGCGCAGATCCAGGGAAGCCAGTCCCGGACGCCGGCTGCCTTCCGCGACGGGGGACGCTTGCGACCCGGGTCGCCGCCCGCTTCGGGCTTGACGTTCCTTACGGCCTCCAGCACTTTCTCCTTCAGGCCGGCAGAGAGGGGCAAGTCAGGCGAGAGCAGAGGTGGGGGCGTAACCGGGCGGGCAGACTCGGAGACCACGCCCTCTCCGACGGAATCGGCAGCGGAACGAGCCCTCGGTCGCTGGGTTGCGCCGGGGTCGAGAACTGCCCCTGCATTGCTCCCTCCCGGCCTTTCGGTCGTTGCCGGGCCCGTTCCCTTGTTTTCTGCCGCAGCCATGGCCAGCCCCATAGCGCCCGGGGCTCCTTTTGCCGGGACCGGGTTCGAACTTCGACCGCGGGCCGGGCGCCCTGGTGTCCTGTCTCGGATAAAGAGTTACGAAACCGCCCGCTTCTTCAGTTGCTCCGTGATGTGATCCACTACAACCTTACCATGAAATCGGCCGTTCTCGATGAAGACCTCGTTGGTGAACATGCCCGCCACCACCACCCCGGCCAGGTAGACTCCGGGGACATTGCTCTCGTAGCTGTCCTTGTCGATCAGGGGTCGCTGATCTTCAGGGTCCAGGCGAACTCCGACGGAATGGAAGAATTCCAGGTCGGGGCGATAACCGGTCATGGCGAATACGAAGTCGTTATCCAGGGAGACTGTCTCACCTGAGCGGTGGCGCAAGACCAGGGCCCGTTGGGTGATCTCCACCACGGTAGTGTCGAACCGGGCCTGGATCTCCCCGGCCTTGATGCGGTTTTCGATATCGGGCTTGATCCAGTACTTGATGCTCGAGCTCAGCCGGCTTCCCCGGTGGATGAGCGTGACCCGGGCCCCGGCGCGGTAGAGATCCAGGGCGGCCACCGCGGCCGAATTCTTGCCCCCGATCACCGCCACGTCCATCCCGTAGTAGGGGTGAGCTTCCCCGTAGTAGTGGGTCACCTTGGGCAGGTCCTCTCCAGGGACGTTCAGGAAATTGGGGATGTCATAGTACCCGGTGGCCAGGACGATCTTGCGGGCCCGGTAATGGCAGGTCTGCCGATCCCGGGTTTCCGTCCTGACCTGAAAACTGCCGTCCCGGCCTTCCACGCTCAAGACGGTCTCGTAGAGATGCAGCTTCAGCCGGTAGGTATCGGCCACCCGCCGGTAGTACTTCAAGGCCTCCAGTCGAGTCGGTTTCTGGTAGGGAGTCACAAAGGGCATGCCGCCGATTTCCAGCAGTTCCGGTGTGGTGAAGAAGGTCATCTGGAGGGGAAAATTCTTGATCGAATTGACAATGCACCCCTTCTCGATCACCAGGTAATCCAGTCCCCGGGTTTCCGCCTCGATGGCGCAGGCCAACCCGGTGGGGCCGGCGCCGATGATGATGATGTCGTGGATTGGAGAGAAGTTGGGAATCATGAACTTCCAGTTGGCCCCGACAGGCCGGAATCCGGCGGAAGGACCCGGGGATTGAGACCGGATAGGAATCGATGCCCAACCGACCGCTTAGCCGCCCTCGCCCACCCGGGTTTCCCGGCCGGTTTGGGCTGAAGTGCGCAGGGCCTCGATCACCGCCATGTTACCCAGCGCATCCTCGAAGGGCAAGGACAAGGGACGGCCCTCCAATACGGAGCGGCTGAAGTGGTCGACCTGCAGTCGATAGGGGTTGCCGCCGTTTCGGACCGGCAGGTCACGGGTTTTTCCTTCCACTTCCAGACGCAAGACGCTGTGGGTCGGGTCGGGCTTGAAGGGCATCGGGACCAGCAGGCGTCCCCGGGAGCCGACAATCTCCAGTTGAAAGTCACGGGCGGTGCGAAAGCTGCCGCTGAACAGCCCCAGGCACCCGCCCGGGAAGACCAGCATCCCTGCGAACGTCAGGTCCACGCCGCTCTCGAGTTCATCCAGACTCCGCCCCAGCACCGTCCGGGGTTCTTCGTCCGCCAGGTAGCGCATCACGTGAATGCAGTAGCAGCCCACGTCCATCAGGGCTCCGCCTCCGGGGCTTGGCCTGAGGCGGACGTTGGGCCGGGAAAAGTCGAGGGGAAATCCCAACGAGGATCGAATCAGGCGGAGCTCGCCCACACTGCCCTGGCTGACAAGTTCCTTGACCCTGGCGGTCTGGGGATGAAAGCGATAGGCAAAGGCTTCCATCAAGGATCTGCCGCACTGCCTGGAAACGGCAATCATTTTCCGGCATTCGGCCATGTCCTCGGCCAGAGGCTTCTCGCAAAGAACGTGCTTGCCCGCTTCCAGGGCGCGGACGGTCCAATGGCAGTGAAGCCAGTTGGGCAGCGGGTTGTATACCACCTCGACCACCGGATCTTCCAGTACGGCTTCGTAGCACCCATAGCTCCTGGAAAAGCCATGCCGCCGGGCGAACCCATCGGCCTTTTCCAAAGTCCGACTGGCGACGGCATAGGGGACGGCCCAATCGGAATCCCCGATGGCGGGCGCCACCACCTCGGAGATCTGCCCTACTCCGAGAACGGCCCAGTTTAGAGATCGCTTTGGCATAGTTTGAATGATGAGTTATGAATGATGAATGGGGAGTGCGGAATGGGGAATGATGAATGATGAATGATGAATGGAGAAATATTTGGCCGATCGGTTAACTATGGGGAAAAGAGTTTTCCGCGAAGGAACACGAAGGGCAACCAAATACACTGGTTCATAACTATTGCCACGTATAGCTGGTTGCCACGTCGAGTCCCGCCAGGAGGTTGCAAGGGTGATCCATGGTGAACTTCAGTTGAGCAGCCGCCATACGTAATGATTCTTATGTGCCGGGCCGCCAAGGAGCTGCACAGGCATCAGGCTACAGTTTACCGACCCCCTTTGACCACTCCCCATTCATCATTCCCCATTCCCCATTCCCCACTCCCCATTCATCATTCATCATTCATAACTCCTCATTCATCATTCCTCATTCATCATTCATCATTCATCATTCATCATTCTCAGTCTAACGCTGTGGGCGTGGGCATCCAGCTTCTCCGCCAGGGCGAAGCGCTCGATGGACCGATGATGCTTGCGTAGCGCCGCCCGGGTGTATTTGACCAGGTTGGTCCGCTTCACGAAATCGTAGACGCCCAGGGGTGAGGCGAAACGGGCGCTGCCGCCGGTCGGCAGAACATGGTTGGGGCCCGCGAAGTAGTCGCCCACCGCCTCGCAGGAATCGGAACCGAAAAAGACGGCCCCGCAGGCCTCCACCTGCCGGCCCAGAGACTCGGCATCCCGGGTCAGCAACTCCAGGTGCTCGGGAGCGATGCGGTTGACGATCCCGACGGCCTCACCGGGTTCACTCACGACCAGAACGGCTCCATAGTTTTCCAGCGCCGCTCGAATGGTCGCCTGCCGGCTCAGCTCCAGGATCTGACGGTCGAGGCCGGCCCGGATGGCATCGGCCTGGGCCCTGGAAAATACGATGGCCAGCGCCACCGCCGCCTCATCGTGCTCGGCCTGGGCCATCAGATCGGCGGCGACATAGTCGGGACGAGCCGAATCGTCGGCGATCACCACCACTTCTGAAGGCCCGGCAATCTTGTCGATGTCCACCTGCCCGAAGACCTGCCTCTTGGCCGCCGAGACCCAGGCGTTGCCGGGACCCACGATCTTGTCGACCCTGGGGACGGTTTCGGTCCCGTAGGCCAGGGCGGCGATCGCCTGGGCTCCCCCCACCCCGTAGACTTCCTCCAGTCCCAGTTCGGCCAGGGCCGCCGCCACCGCCGGGTTGGCCTGGAAGCGGGCATAGGGGGTGGTCACCACAATCCGGCCCACGCCCGCAATCTGCGCCGGGACGGCGTTCATGAGCAGGCTGGAAGGATAGGCCGCGGATCCCCCCGGCACATAGAGACCCACACTCGACAGGGGCGTGATTCGCTGCCCCAGCCTGACCCCGTCCGGGGCTTCGAACTCCCAGGACTGCTGGCGCTGCCGGCGGTGAAAGCCGGCAATATTCTCGCGGGCCTGGCGCAGGACCTCCCGCAGTTCGGGATCCACCCGGTTGGCCAGGGAACGAATCTCTTCGGGGTCGATCTTCAGGGAGCCGGG
>JAPPFQ010000689.1 GCA_028875135.1 Acidobacteriota bacterium | reverse complement strand
CCCCAGGCGCTGTGGAAGATCTATGTTTGCCTGACCCTGGCAGAGTACGTGGCGCTTCGCTGGGCGGGGATGGGTCCTTTCGATGCCTTGTGCCATTCCTTCTCCACAGTGGCTACGGGAGGGTTTTCAACCCGAACGGCCAGTGTGGGGGCCTTCGACAGTCCCCTGATTGAATTCATCATTGTTGCGTTCATGTTGTTGGGAAGCATCAACTTTACCCTGCACTACCGTCTTTGGGTGGAACGTCGGCCCAGGCGATTTATTTCCGATTTCGAGCTGCGGACGTTGCTTTTCATCGTGGTCTCGTCCAGCCTAGTGATCGCGGCCATATTGGCTTTCAAGAGCGGTTACGCTCCGGCAATGGCCTTCAGAAGGGCCCTCTTTCAGGTGACGGCCATCACCACCACCACCGGCTTTACCACCGACAATTTTGCCCAGTGGCTGCCCCTGCCGCAGTTGATCCTGCTGGCCCTCATGTTTATGGGCGGATGTACCGGATCGACTTCAGGAGGACTGAAGACTTCTCGGATGGTCCTGCTCTACAAGGTCGTGATTCGCGAATTCGAACGCATGGTCGAGCGCCGTGGCGTGTTCGCGATCCGCGTGGGCAGAGGCGTTATTCCCGAAACGGCTGTTCGCAGCCTCCTGAACCTGGTCTATCTCTCCTTTCTGGTCAACTTCCTGGGTTGCATCCTGCTGGCTGCCTCCGGAGTGGACGTGTTTACCAGCATTGCCGCCGTGGCCGCGGCCATGTTCAACATCGGACCCGGATTGGGGAACGTGGGGCCGGTCGAGGGTTATGGGGGGCTGCCGGCCTTCGCCAAGTGGGTTCTGAGTTTCTGCATGCTGGCCGGGCGCCTGGAGTTCTACACGGTGCTTGTCATTTTTACTCCTGCCTTCTGGCAAAAGTAACCTCCGCGTATGTGTTTTTGTGCCTTTTGTGGCCATTCCCGGCAACGGTCACGCTGCCGAATTTTGCAAAACGGCTCAAAGCCAAATTGATTTTTGACAGGCCGGTTTCTACAATGAACTTGGGTTTCCGGCGGCGCCTTCCTCCCCGCTGGTCGAGCCGCTCCCTCCTTTGCCCGGTGTCTGGAAGTTCCCATCCCTTTGTTCCATGCTGCGACTGGAAAAACAGCTCAATCCTGAACAGTTACGGGCCGTCGAAACGATCGAGGGTCCGCTGCTGATCCTGGCTGGAGCGGGGAGCGGCAAGACACGCGTTATCACCTACCGAATTGCTCATCTGATTGAAAACAAGAAGGTCCGGGCCGATCAGATCCTGGCGGTGACCTTCACCAACAAGGCCGCCGAGCAGATGAGGGTCCGCGTTCAAGGGCTGTTGCGTCGCGGGCGTGGGGCCAACCCCCACATCTCCACCTTTCACTCTTTCTGTGTACGGGTCCTGCGTCCGAACATCGCCCCCTTGGGCTACGGAAGTGACTTCTCGATCTACGACCAGGCAGACCAGTTGACTCTGATCAAGGATTGCCTCAAGGAAGTGCAGTTGTCCGACCAGGCCCTTTCTCCTCGATGGGCTCTTTCCCGGATCTCGGAGTCCAAGAACCGCGGCCGGAGCGCCCAGGAAGTGTACTCCCAGGCCTACGACGCCAAGGGCGAGCGGTTGTCGCTGGTCTTCGATCTCTACCAGAAAAAGCTGAGGGAGGCCAACGCACTGGACTTCGATGACCTGCTGCTGAAGACCGTGGAGCTGCTTCGGGGCCAGGAGGCCGTCAGGCTGGATCTCAATGAACGTTTTGCCTACCTGATGGTGGATGAGTACCAGGACACCAACCGACCCCAGTATGAGCTGATCCGACTGTTGACCCAATCCCGTCAGAATATCTGTGTGGTGGGAGACGAGGACCAGTCCATCTATAGCTGGCGCGGAGCCGACATACAAAACATCTTGAGCTTCGAGACCGACTATCCTGCGACCCGGGTGATCAAGCTGGAGCAAAACTACCGTTCCACCAAGACCATTCTGGCCGCCGCCAGCGCGCTGGTTGCACACAACCGGGCCCGCAAGGGAAAGAATCTCTGGACAGATCAGGTTGCCGGAGACTTGATCGGGTATTACGAAGCTGAGGATCCGGAGGCCGAGGCGCTGTTTGTCGTCCAGCAGATCCTTGCTCACCAGCGGTCCGAACGCCATGAGCCCATGGCGGTGCTCTACCGGACCAATTTCCAGTCGCGCTATTTTGAAGAGGCCTGCCGGCGTTTCGGAGTCAAGTATTCGATGGTGGGGGGATTCAGCTTTTACGAGAGAGCGGAAATCAAGGATCTGTTGGCCTACCTCAATCTGATCCTCAATCCGCACGACCGCGTCAGCCTGCTGCGGGTGATCAACACTCCGCCGCGCGGCATCGGCAAGGTAACCGTCGGCGCCCTTGAAAAGGAGTCCCGGGATTCGAATCTCTCCCTCTGGGAGGTGGTGGAGCAGGCGGTGGAAAAGAAAACCCTGCCTGCCAGGGCCTTGAGAGCCTTGGTTCCTTTTTGCACGCAAGTTCAGCAGTTCAGGAAGGAGCTGGATACCAGGCCGCTGCCGGACCTGATCGAGATCATCCTGGATCGGTCCGGCTATCTCCAGTGGCTCCGGTCCGAGGACACCGAGGAAGCCCGCTCGCGCCTGGAGAACCTGCAGGAACTGGTGATTGCAGCACGTGACAGCCGGAAACGGGGTGAAACCCTGCGGGAATTCCTGGATCATGCCGCCCTGGTTTCAGACACGGACGACTTCGACGAACAGGCCAGGGTGACGTTGATGACCATTCACAGCGCCAAGGGATTGGAGTTCCCGCTGGTTTGCCTGGCCGGACTGGAGGAAGACCTGTTCCCCCACAGCCGCTCGCTGCTGACACAGGATGGGCTCGAGGAGGAACGCCGGCTCTGTTACGTCGCTCTGACCCGGGCCAGACGAAAGCTCCTGCTGACCCGGGCCAAGAACCGGCGATTCCTGGGAGCCGAGAGTTTCAACCCGACGGAGCCATCCTGTTTCATCTCCGAGATCCCCGCCGATCTCCTGCAGAAAGCCTGGGGAGCGCCCAGGACCGTCAGGAAGAGCTATGACGGACCTACCTACGACGATGCTGAGAGCATTCGGAAATTCTACAGGCAGCGAGGAAAGCGCATCGACCTGGCCCCAAGGAAAACGGAGATTGAAGCCGGCCGCTTCAAGCAGGGCCAGGCGGTTCGTCACCGAAAGTATGGAATCGGCAAGGTGATCCGTTGCCAGGGCGAAGGCGATGACTGCAAGCTTAGTGTGCTCTTTCCCCGCCACGGCCTCAAGAAACTGCTGGTCAAGTACGCCGGCCTGGAGCGGGTGTAGCCGTCGCCCCTCCAGTAACCACGCATCCATTCGGTTATTCGTGTTCATTCGTGGTCCGTCGTTCCCCTTCGTGGATCACTCTTTCTGTCGCCAAGTGCACCGGCTTGGTTGGTGAGGAAAGGGGAGGAGGGCTGGAGGATGCATGGTAGAATCGGTAGAGTAAAGGCGAAAGGAACAGGCCATGACCAACTTTGAGATCGCAACGCTAGCGGGTCAATACCTGATCGGCTTGGGTCAGATCGCCGTAGTCTGGTATGGCATCCGTTGTATGGTGCAGGCCAATGAAGCGCGTGGACGTGACCATGCCGCCACCGTGAAACAGCAGGAGCAAAGCAGCCAGCTCAGGCACGAAGAGGCCATGACTGCTTTGAAGGCTCTGATTGAACGAACCGGACTGCGGGCAGAAGGCGAGCTTACGGTTAACAGCCCTTGATTGAGGCAGGCGTGAGCCAATGGACGGCATTACGGAAGGCAGGTTGGCTGTAAGACCAGCAATGCTTGATCCGGAACGTGACCTGAAGGATGCCACGCCCGAAACCTTGGCGCGTGCGCTACAACAACCCCGCAGCAGGCGAAAGCCCGTTGTCTGCAACCAGGCTCCGAAGTTGTCACGCCCCCCCCGATAACAACCCATCCATTCCTCTATCGGTGTTCCTTCGTGTTCCTTCGTGGTTCGTCGTTCCCCTTCGTGGATCACTCTTTGTTTGTTTCAAACAGGAAGGGGCCGGCCCAGGAATCGAATGACCAGCAGACAAGCCGCCACTCCGCAGGGAATCAGCACCCAGGGGGATGCCCCCAAACCCACCGGAAGATAACCCATAAGCAGAGCCACCGTCCCCACGGTGCAGGCATAGGGCAGTTGGGTCCGGGTGTGGCTGACCACATCGACCCCGGCGCCCGCGGCTGACAGGACCGTGGTGTCGGACAGAGGCGACATGTGGTCTCCCAGGGTGGCTCCGGCAAGGACGGATCCGGTGGCGGCGTAGAGGACGACACCATCGCTGCCCGGACC
>JAPPFQ010000374.1 GCA_028875135.1 Acidobacteriota bacterium | reverse complement strand
GTTTATCCTGTGCATCCTGTGCATCGATGTTAATTAAAAATTGTCTATTCGCGTCCATTCGTGTTAATTCGTGGTTCTGATGTATTTCTCTGATGATTGATCCGAGGCGTCGCTTTTCCCTATGACCCGCTTCCGCATCGCCATCGACGGACCCTCGGGGGCCGGAAAGAGCACGGTTGCCCGAAGGGTCGCCCAGCGGCTGGGCTACCTCTATATCGACACCGGGGCCATGTACCGGGCGGTGGGACTCAAGGTCACCCGCGAACAACTGCCATGGGATCAGGCGGACTCCATCGTCGAGGCCGCCCGCCGGGCCCGGATCGAGCTGCGGGCCGGTCCGCGTGGGCTTCGGGTCTTACTGGACGGGGTGGACGTGTCCGGTGAAATTCGGACGGAAGCGGCAGGACAGGCGGCCTCCCGGGTATCCAGCATTCCCGGGGTGCGCAAGGTGCTGGTTCGAGCGCAGCAGGAACTGGGCAGGCGCGGCGGAGTGGTCATGGAAGGAAGAGACATTGGAACCAAGGTGTTTCCCGAGGCCGAGCTCAAGATATTCCTGGACGCGTCCGAACACACCCGTGCCCGGCGGCGATTCGCCCAGCATCGACACAAGAGGGAGGCCTTGAACCTGGAGGGCATTCTCGAGGAAATACGCCAGCGGGACCGGCGTGACCGGGAGCGTGCCGATTCACCGCTGGTACAAGCCCAAGACGCGCACTATCTGGACACTTCCAACCAGACGGCAGACGAGGTGGTCGAGAAAATTCTCGAGATGGTCCAGGCCGTGGAGGGGAAGTCGGGCAGCGGTTGATGGTCGGGAGAAACAGGAGGAGAGGGTTTACGGATCCGGCCGATGGACTCAGCCGCCGTTGCTCATGGAGGCCAGGAACTCCTTGTTCGATCTCCTCTTGGAAAGCCGTTCCAGCATCAGCTCCATGGTCTCGACCGCCGAAAGCGGATTGAGCACCTTCCGTAACACCCACACCCGATTGAGTTCATCCTTGGGCATCAGCAATTCTTCCTTGCGGGTGCCGGAGCGGTTGATGTCGATGGCCGGAAAGACGCGTTTTTCCACCAGTTTCCTCTCCAGGTGGATCTCCATGTTGCCGGTCCCCTTGAACTCCTCGAAGATAACATCGTCCATGCGGCTTCCGGTGTCGATCAGCGCCGTCGCGATGATGGTCAGGCTCCCGCCCTCTTCGATGTTGCGGGCCGCACCGAAGAACCGCTTCGGTCTCTGCAGCGCATTGGAGTCCACCCCACCCGAAAGCACTTTGCCCGAGGGGGGCACGATGGTGTTGTAGGCGCGAGCCAGGCGGGTTATCGAGTCCAGCAGGATCACCACGTCCCGCTTGTGTTCCACCAGCCGCTTGGCCTTCTCGATCACCATCTCGGCAACCTGCACGTGGCGAGTGGCCGGCTCGTCGAAGGTCGAGCTGATGACCTCGCCGTTGACGGACCGCTGCATGTCGGTGACCTCCTCGGGCCTTTCGTCGATCAGCAGCACGATCAGGATGATTTCGGGATGGTTGTGGGTGACGGAGTTGGCGATGGTCTGCAGCAGCATGGTCTTCCCGGTCCGCGGCGGCGAAACGATAAGCCCGCGCTGGCCCTTGCCGATGGGAACCATCAGATCCATGACCCGGGCCGAGAGGTTGTCGGGCTGGGTCTCCAGCGTGATCCGGTCTTCGGGATAGAGCGGTGTGAGGTTGTCGAAAAAGATCTTGTTGCGGGCCACGTCGGGATGCTCGAAGTTGATGGCCTCGACCTTGATCAGGGCAAAGTAGCGTTCCCCGTCCTTGGGCGGTCGAATCTGGCCCGAGACGGTGTCTCCGGTATGCAGGTCGAACTTGCGAATCTGGGAAGGAGACACGTAGATGTCGTCCGGCCCCGGCAGGTAGTTGTAGTCGGGAGCCCGCAAAAACCCAAAACCGTCGGGAAGCGTCTCCAATACTCCCTCCGAGAAAATCAATCCGTTTTTCTCGGTCTGGGCTTGCAGGATCTTGAAAATCAACTCCTGCTTGCGCATTCCGGTTGCGCCGGCCACGTTCAGATCCTTGGCGATCTGAGTCAGGCTGGAGATATTCATTTCTTTCAGCTCGGCAATGTCCATGAAGACTCCTTGGAGTTTCGGGATTTCAAAGTCGTGTATGGGCAACCGGCCCGATCGTTCGGGCGGCGGCTCATCTGGAATTTGGCGATGGGTCTACGGCTGTGCTGTCCCCTGGATATGACGACTCAGAAGTGCCCAGACCTTGTCACGGCCGGTTCTCCTGGTCGCTGAAAACGCCACCACCGTGGCTGCTGGCGCAAGTGTCCGGGTGTGATTGAGCGATTTCTGCAGCTCGCTTCCGGATAGCCTGTCGGCCTTGGTAGAAACCATGAAAAAGGGAAGGGAAAATTGGCGCAACCTCTCCACGGTCTGAAGATCCTGCCGGGTCGGACCAATACGCGAGTCAATGATCGATACGCATACTGCCAGCTTCTCTCGTTGTCGGATATAGCTGTCGAACAAACGAGCCCATCGAAGTCGCATCTCTTTTGAAACTTTGGCGTAGCCATAACCCGGGCAGTCGACAAAGTAGAAACGTCCGTTGATTCTGAAAAAATGGATCAGCCGGGTTCGTCCCGGGGTGGAACTGGTGCGGGCGAGTCCCCGTCGCCCTAACAGACTGTTTATCAAGCTGGATTTGCCGACATTGGACCGGCCGATGAATGCGATTTCAGGAAGGTCATCCCGTGGAAACCGGGATGGATCAGGAGCGCTGCATACCAACTCGGCGGAATAGATCTTCAATGGGTTATGGAATCTTGAGAAAAATCCTTCTCCATTGAAGGTTTGTACTCCTCGATCTTGTCCTCCGCTTTCTCCTTGGCGACCGGGATCTCGTCTTCCAGGGCAATCTTCAGCACCTCGTCCATGGTCTCAACGAAGTGCATCGAAAAATGCTCCTGAATGTTCTGGGGCACCTCGGAGAGATCCTTCTCATTCCCTTTCGGCAGAACGGCCACCTTGATCCCGGCACGGTGTGCAGCCAGGAGCTTCTCCTTCATACCGCCAATGGGCAGCACCTTGCCCCGCAGAGTGATTTCTCCCGTCATGGCCACGTCGGGGCGCACCGGGATCTTGGTCAGGGAGGAGATCATGGCCGTGGCCATGGTGATTCCGGCCGAGGGTCCGTCCTTGGGAATGGCTCCTTCGGGCACGTGGACATGCATGTCGAAGTTCCGATGAAACTCCCGCGGAACTCCCAGCCGGTGGGAACGGGAACGCACGTAGCTCATGGCGGCTTGCGCCGACTCCTGCATGACGTCACCCAGCTTTCCGGTCAAGGTCAACCGCCCCTTGCCTTCCATCAAGGTGGCCTCGGTGTTCAACACTTCTCCGCCGACCTCGGTCCAGGCCAGACCGGTGGCCAGACCGACTTCGCTCTTCTCCGCCGAGCGCGTGTTGCGGAACCTGATTACCCCCAGGTAGTCGTTCAAGTCGTTCCGGTCGACCTCGAGCGAGATCCCGGCGCCCTCCTTGACCACCTTCCGGGCAACCTTGCGACAGATCGAGGCAATCTCCCGTTCCAGATTGCGCACGCCCGACTCCCGGGTATAGTTCTGGATGATCCCCACAATGGCCTCGTCGGCCAGAACCAGGTTCTTTTCCTTCAAGCCGTTCCGAGGGACCTGCTTCTTGACCAGGTAGCGCTTGGCGATCTCCAGCTTCTCGGCCTCGGTGTAGCCTGAAATACGAATGATTTCCATTCGATCCTGCAGAGGCTGGGGAATGGTGTGGATAACGTTGGCGGTGGCAATGAACATGACCTGCGACAGATCGTATTCCACGTCCAGGTAATGGTCCACAAAGCAGTGGTTCTGCTCCGGGTCCAGCACTTCCAGCAGGGCTGCCGAGGGGTCCCCGCGGAAATCCATGCTCATCTTGTCCACTTCGTCCAGTAGAAAGACCGGGTTCTTGGTCCCGGCTTTCTTCATCATCTGGATGATCTGTCCCGGCAAGGCTCCGATATAGGTCCGGCGGTGCCCCCGGACCTCGGCCTCGTCCCGTACACCTCCCAGGGACAGCCGGACGAACTTGCGTCCGGTAGCCCTGGCTATGGAACCCGCCAGCGACGATTTCCCTACTCCCGGAGGACCCACCAGGCAGAGAATCGAACCCTTGGGGTTTTTCACCAACTGGCGCACGGCCAGGAACTCCAGGATTCGCTCCTTCACCTTTTCCAGTCCGTAGTGGTCCTCTTCAAGAACTTTTTCCGCCCGTTCGATCTTCTGGATTTCCTTGGATCGCTTCTTCCAGGGAACCGCCAGCAGCCAATCGATGTAGTTGCGGGAGACGG
>JAPPFQ010000724.1 GCA_028875135.1 Acidobacteriota bacterium | reverse complement strand
CTTTCGGAAAGCTGGCCCAGAGCCTGGACTACGGAGCGCTGACCCTGCAGTTGGAGGGGGATTTCGACGAATCGATGAAGCTGGTAAAGGAAATCACCCAGGAAACCGACGTCTACCTGCTGAATTCGATCAATCCCTTTCGGTTGGAAGGACAAAAAGCGATCATCATCGAGATGCTGTGCCAGCGCGACTGGCAGGTGCCCGACCGGGTGGTGGTCCCCGGGGGAAACCTGGGTAACAGCGCCTCCTTCGGTAAAGCCATCAAGGAATTGCACGACTTGGGCTTTATCCCGACGATGCCCATGGTCACCATCATCCAGGCCCAAAGAGCCAATCCTCTTTACCAGACACTGATCTACCATTCCCCCAGGCTGGTCCGTGTCGAGGCCCACACCCTGGCCACCGCCATCAAGATCGGCAATCCGGTCTCATGGAAGAAAGCGGTCCGGGCCATGGACTGGACGCAGGGATGGTGCGATTTCGTCAGCGAGCAGGATATTGCCGACGCCAAGGCCATGATCGGCAGGGACGGCATCGGTTGTGAGCCCGCCTCCGCCACCACAGTTGCCGGAATCAGGAAATTGATCGGGACGCGGGAAATCGATCCGGAGGAAGACGTGGTGGCGGTCCTGACCGGCAATCTGCTGAAGGACCCCGACTATGCCACCAACTACCACCAGGATTCCCTCTACGAAGAGGCAACCTACAGAAACGAGTTGCTGGAGAAAAAAGACAAGGTGCGTTCCACCTTTGCCAATGCCCCCATCAAAGTCAAAGCCGACAAGGAAGAAATCCTGAAGATCCTGAATCTGTAGTGTCAAGCCGGAGAGGAAACATGCTGAACCTATCGACCCAAACTGTTCTCGTATCCCTCATCCTTTTGTCAGGCCTCGCTCCCGGAACTCCTGGGCCTGGACAGCCGGAAGGCGAACCCGCCGCTGGCGCCGCCAAGGCCGTTGTCACCATTGGAGACGAGACGCTTACCCGGGCACAGGTGGACGACATGCTGCGACTGCTGCCTCCGCAACAGCGGTCCCTGTTCTCGAAGCCCGAGGGAAAGCAGGCCTTTGCCGACTACATCGTGCGTTCCAAGCTTTACAGCCGGGAAGCAAGGAAACGTGGCTGGGACACTCGCCCGGAAGTCAAGCAGGCCATCCGCCAGTTCCAGGCCAAGCTGGAAAAAAACCAGGTGAGGGGGCTGCCGATCAAGGATGACAATGACCGGAAGCTGGTCCTGGTACTCTTCAAGGAGGGCCTGCTCATGAAGATGGCGGTAAAGGAATTGAAGGAGGAACTAGCGGTCTCGGCCATGGAGGTCGGGAGCTTTTACCAGGAAAATGCCGCCGTCTTCGACATGGTGAGAGCCCGCCGGCTGGTCATCCGATCGGAGGCCTCCAACTACTTCTTTGGAGACAACCGGCCAAAAGATCAAACCTTGTCCGACGATGAAGCCAGGGCCAAGGCCGAGAAGCTTCGCCGCGAAATTCAGGATGGGGCGGACTTCGAGGTGATGGCCGCCAAGCACTCCGAGGATCCGCTGACCTCCGGCGTCGGCGGAGACACCGGCATCGTGCGCCGCGGACTGCCCAACAAGACCCTGGTGACTCCGCCCGAGGTTGACCTGCTTTTCAGACTGGAGGAAGGGGATCTCAGCCCGATTGTGCAAACGCCCATGGGATTTGCTCTGCTGAAGCTGGAGGAAAAGAGGAAGATGAGCCTGATCGAAGCCCACCCGGAGATCCAGGCGCGCATTAGGAATCAAAAGCTGGAGGACTGGTATCAGAACATGCGGAGTGAGCTCCGCATTGTTATCGACCCCTCCTTTTTCGAAACCTGGGTCGAATTTACCGCCCCGGCTAAAGCAGCGGAGTGATGCGTTCTTCCAGCTTCTTCAGATCGTGGGTCTCCTGGTTCCTGCCCTCCACGAATCGACCCACGATGTTCCCCTTGCGATCTACCAGCACCAGGTAGGGAATGCTGAAGTTGGGGCGCTGGGGGGAAACCTTGAGGTAATTGATCGCGATGGAAAAGTCGCCCAGGACGATGGGATAGGTCAATCCGTATTTCTTGATGTAGGGCTCGACATCTTTGGCCTTTCCCCGATCATGGGAGATTCCCAGGACCACGAACCCCCGGTCCTTGTACTTCCGATACAGCTTTTCCAGGAGCGGGTTGGTGCGCTGGCAGTCCGGACACCAGGTTTGAAAGAAGGCCATCAACACGACCTCCCCTTTCAAGCTGGTCGACTTGATGACCTCACCATCCCAGGTGGGCAAAATGAAGTAAGGGGCGGGCTCCGTCTCCACCTTTTTCTGCAGCGGCACGGCCGAGGAAACCCCGGCGGCGTAAACGGCGATCGCCAGCCAAATCGCCAGAACCCATCGATTCCGCAACACTTCCACCTCCCATCAACCGTCGGACCGGTCCCCATTCGGGGTTTGCCGGCGAGAAACAGACAGCGTCATTGGCGAAAAGCGGGGACTGACGCAACCGCTCCCGGCAAAAGAGGGGCCAATCCGAATCAAACCGACCCTCATAGCATATCCCATCCCCCTGCCCCCGGCAACGCAGGACGCGGCACCCTTACCGCCAACCGCATGACTCCCGTCCCTCAGGGATTCGCTAACGTGGAAGAGGAGGACATTGTTGAACCGCCGGAGCTCGCCTCCGGCGGGCCAATAATTCAAATATTCCTGTCCTCCCGCAGTGTCGTGACTGAAGGGGGAGCTGCGAAGCTGCGGTTGGCGTCGGCAATCTGGCTAGACGCCCCTTACGGGCCATCCCTATAGAGCTGCGTAGCAGCGGCTCAGGGTCGCCTGCGGGGCGAGCCAGGAGGTTCCCGGGAGGAGTCGCGTTTGGCAGCGAAGGCGGCGTCCTCTGGGCGGCGGAGGTGTCAACCCGGGGTCGTATCGATTCCGCGCCAACCCAGCCGCGAATGCGGCGAATAGGAAGCACCTGTTCCGGAACGCATTGCTTGTCCGGCTAAACTGCCTCCAGAGTGCCCATGGTATACTTCCGCGCCGTACCATTCCCGGCCATATTCCGGAGAATCCCCAATAGGTGGGGGGCCTGACAGGCGAGCAGGACTCCCCCGGGAATGTCGCATCCAAGCGTGATTCCCCCAGATGGTTCGCCAGGAGATCCCAAGGGGCACTATCGCAAAGCTCGAAGGGGCCACTTCCCATCTTGATCGAATCCGACTTCACCCTTAGCCACCGCAACCAACTGAAGGTCCGAT
Organism: Acidobacteriota bacterium; assembly: GCA_028875135.1. GTDB lineage: Bacteria > Acidobacteriota > Terriglobia > Versatilivoradales > Versatilivoraceae > Versatilivorator. The sequence continues at coordinate 1,108 of JAPPFQ010000724.1, read as the reverse complement.
GCACCCTTCGCATTCCCGAGGGCCAGGGGATCGTCACTCCGGTCGTTGTGGCGCACGGATTTCTGGGCTTCAAGGACTGGGGGTTCCTGCCTTACCTGGGGCGGCGCCTGAGCGAGGCCGGATTCGCCGCCATCACCTTCAACCACGCCCTTTCGGGAATCCGGGACAATCCCTGGAAGATCGACGATCCGGAGGGGTTCTCCAGGAACACAACCACTCAGGAACTGCGGGACTGGGACCTGGTGATGGATGCCTTGTTGCTGGGGAAGGTGCCGCTGGCTGACCGCATGCGCCTGCATGCCGTCGGGGCGGTCGGACACAGCCGAGGCGGAAGCTACGCCATTCTCCTATCGCGCCAGGTGCGGCAGATAGCGTCGATCGTCACCTGGGGAGCCATTCGCACCTTTGACCGCTTCGATGCCGAAACACGCCGGCGCTGGCGAGACCAGGGATACCTGGAGGTCCCCAGGGAGGAGCAAGAAACACCTCTGAGAGTGGGCATGGCCGCTTTGGAGGCGCTGGAGAGCAATGATCACCGTTTGGAGGTGCTGAAAGCGGTGAGAGAATCCACCATTCCCATCCTGTTTCTGCACGGCCGCCAGGACCGCCGGGTGCCGTTGTCGGAAGGTGAACGCCTGTGGCAATGCGCCGATCCCCGACTCTGCCGTTTCGATATCATCGAAAATGCCGGCCACACCTTTCAGACCCGTCATCCTCTGACGACCCCTTCCCTGCCCCTGCTGGAAGCGGTCTCCAAGTCCATCGGCTGGTTCGGGAGTACCCTGCCGCAATAGCCGGTTACGACTCACACGGTCAGCGCCCATCGGCAGACGTCGTCGAAGTGGTCGGCAAAATCCACGGACAGATCCTTCCTCAAGTAGTCCGGGAGCTCCTCGTAGTCCCTGCGATTGCCTTCAGGAAAAACCAGACGGGCCAGGCCGGCCCGCCGCGCTGCGATCACCTTCTCTCTAACTCCCCCAATGGGCAGCACCCGCCCGGTCAGGGTCAGCTCTCCGGTCATGGCCAGTCCTTGCCTGACCGGCTTTCTCAGGATCAGCGAAACCAGGGCCGTGGCCATGGTGATCCCTGCAGAGGGACCGTCCTTTGG
>JAPPFQ010000324.1 GCA_028875135.1 Acidobacteriota bacterium | reverse complement strand
CCCCTGCGTGACTTTGAACCGGTTTCCAGCCACCAAGCGCTGGCGTTTGTTTCAGTGAGTGCCATTAAAAAATTTGGGGAACCGACGATGAGAAGCCGAAGCCGATGGGTGCCGGGCAGTTGGATCCTGCTGCCCGGGGTGGCGCTGTTACTGGCGGTTGCAGCCTGCGGTCCGCGCAATCAAGGGCCGACCGAAATTCTTTGGGACCGCTGGGGAGTGCCACACATCCATGCCGCCGACGCCGGGGAGTTGTTCCGGGCCTTTGGCTGGGCCCAGATGAGAAACCATGCCAACCTGATCTTGCGGCTCTACGGCGAGGCCCGCGGGCGGGCGGCGGAGTATTGGGGGGAAACCCACCTGGTTTCCGACCGCTACCTGAGGACCATGGGTGTGCCCGAGCGGGCACGGCACTGGTACGGAGCGCAGAAACCACGGTTCAAGGGGTATCTGGACCGCTTTGTGGAGGGAATGAATGCCTTCGCGCGCCGACACCCGGAGAGTATCGATCCCGAGTTGAAGGTCGTGCTGCCCCTGGACCCGACCGATGTGCTGGGGCACTTGCAGCGGGTGATCCACCTTTCCTTTGTCGGAAGAGAGGTCACCTTCGGCAGAGCCGGGCAACCGATTCCCGGGTCCAATGGATGGGCCATAGCCCCCTCGCGTTCGGCCGGCGGCAACGCCATGCTGTTGGTCAACCCCCACCTGCCCTGGAGCGGGCTCTTCACCTGGTTCGAATTCCAGTGGAAGACACCGGAAGTGGATGCCTACGGAGCCACCCTGGTCGGAATGCCCATCCTGGGGTTGGGTTTCAACGATCACCTGGGTTGGACCCACACCACCAATCCACTGGACGGCATCGACCTTTTCGAACTGAGCCTGACGGAAGGCGGTTACCTCTGGGATGGCGGCGTCAGAGCCTTCGAGACCGAGACCCAGGCCATTCGGGTCCGTCAGCCGGACGGGACCCTGCGCCAGCAGACCCTTGAGGTGCTCCGGTCGGTCCACGGCCCGGTCCTGGAGGTCAAGGGCGACAAGGCCGTGGCGGTTCGGCTGGTCGGTCTGGATCAACCCCACATGTTCGAGCAGTATTGGGACATGATCCGGGCCAGGAACCTCCGGGAGTTCGAATCAGCGCTACAGCAGCTTCAGAGTCCAATTTTCAACGTGATCTATGCCGATCGGGAGGGTCACATTCTCTACCTGTTCGGTGGACGGACACCGGTTCGCTCCGGAGGCGGCTGGCAGGATTGGCAGGGAGTTGTTGCCGGAGACCGCCCGGATACGCTTTGGACCCGGACCCATCCCTACGAAGAGTTGCCCCGGGTGGTGGATCCCTCCAACGGGTGGGTGCAGAACGCCAACGATCCGCCCTGGAGCTCCACTCTGCCCGGGCTTCTGAATCCCGGAGATTTCCCCGCCTATCTGGCCCCCCGCCGGCTGCGTTTCCGTGCCCAGCGATCGCTGCGCATGCTGGAGCAGGACCGTAAAATCAGTTTTGAATCCTTGAGCCGCTACAAGCACTCCACCCGGATGGAAATGGCCGATCGCATCCTGGACGAACTGACGGTCGCGGTTGGCCCGCGGTCAAGCGAGCTGGCTCGACAGGCGGCTCGGGTGCTGGAAGATTGGGATCGACTGGCCGACGCCGAGAGTCGGGGTGCCGTACTCTTTGCCGAGTGGGTCCGGACCCTTGGCGCCGGCCTGTTTGCCACGCCCTGGCGGGAGCGGGAGCCCCTGTCCACCCCCAGGGGGCTGGCCCGGCCCGTCGCCGCCATAGCTGCCCTGGAAAGAGCCGCTCGCAGCACCATGAACCGTTTCGGAGCTCTGGATGTGCCTTGGGGAGAGGTCTATCGCCTGAGAATGGCCGGGCGCGACCTGCCGGCCAGCGGCGGACCCAGCCGGCTGGGGGTTTTTCGATCTCTGGAGTTCGCCCCGGAAAAAGACGGGCGCTTCCGGGCGCTTTTCGGCGATTCCTTTGTGGCTCTGGTGGAGTTCTCCCAACCGGTCCGGGCGAAAGTCCTGTTGAGCTACGGAAACGCCTCTCAATCCGCCTCACCCCACCGCGGCGACCAGTTGGTCCTGTTTTCCCGCAAGCAGTTGCGTCCCGTATGGCGGGCCCGGCGGGAAATCGAAGCGAACCTGGAATCGCGGGAGGTTCTGAGCCGCATTCCTCGCCAATAGCCGGAAACGTGTATAGCCGCCTCAATCATCCCTTGGCCTGGGCATGCGGTAACCGACTTGGCGTATGTTGAAAATGTACTTGGGGTTGGCCGCGTCGTCGCCGAGCTTGCGCCGCAGTCTTTTCACGTATGCCCGCACCGACTGGGAGTCGCCGGTGTCTTTTCCGCTCCACACCTGGCGCAGCAACGAATCGTATGTCGTTACCCGTCCCGCGTTGACCGACAGTACGCGGAGCATTTCGTATTCGGTAGCCGTCAGTTCCACGGAATGCCCTGCGACTGTCACGTGGCGTTGTTCATAGAGGATGGCCAGGTCCCCAAGTCGGAAGGGTTCCTGTGGCTCGGCAATTCTGCGCAGGGCCGCCTGGACTCTTGCAGCCAGCTCGGTCGGCGAGAAGGGCTTGACGATGTAATCTGCGGCCCCGCTTTCAAGCGCCCTGGCGATGGTCTCGTCCCTGCCGTAGGCAGAGAGAAAGATGACCGGCAGGTCGGACAGCTCGGGAAGGCGCTCCATCAGTTCGATGCCGTCGGTGCCGGGCAGCATCAGGTCCAGCAGGACCAGGTGGGGCTTCTTGGTCCTGACCAATTCGGCCACTTCCCTCGGGTCGCCGGTAACGAGAGGGAAATAGCCGGCTGCCGTAAGGGCATCCCGAACGTAGCGAAGGGTCTTGGGGTCGTCGTCCACCACCAGGATGCGTCTGCCTTCCCTCCTTCTCCGTGGCGAGCGGGAGGCGCTTCGGACCGAGTCGGGTGTGGCCACGATTCCGGTCTGTTCCGCTACCGGGAGGGTAAAGATGAACCGCGTGCCCTGACCCTTCCCGCCGCTCTCGGCTCGTATGCGGCCCCCGTGAGCCTCCACCAGCCCCTTGCAGATAGCCAGGCCGAGGCCCGACCCGCCGATCCCATTCTCCTGATCGCCGGCGCCGACCCGCGTGTGTTTCCGAAACAGGTAGGGCAGCAGGTCCGGCGACACGCCCCGGCCCTCGTCGGAGACCGAAACGGCCACGTGAACACCATCCCGCACCGCAACCACCTTGATCGGAGAGGACCCGGGAGCGTGCCTGGAAGCGTTGGAGAAGAGGTTGTTGAGAACCTGGACGATGCGTCTGCGGTCGGCCAGGACCGGGGGCAGGTCCGGTGGCAGGTCGATAAGGACGGTGTGCCGGCCTCCTCCGCTCAGGAAGGTATTTCTGGCCTGTTCCACCAGGTTGGCCACCTCCGCCGGTTCGGGTGACACTGACAAGGTGCCCGTCTCGATGCGCCCGGCATCCAGCAGATCGCTGATCAGGCCCCGCATGTGATCGGCCTGCTCGTCGATGATGTGGAAGAACTGGAGCATCTCGGCCGGTTCCATGGAGGGGGAGGCATCCAGCACGGTAGCCGTCGATCCCTTGATGGAGGTCAACGGAGCCCGCAGTTCGTGGCTGACCAGGCTCAAGAACTCGGCCCTTGACCGCTCCAGCTCCTCCAGCGGCGCCAGATCCTGCATGGTCACCACCAGCGAATCGACCTTGCCGTCCGCGGAACGGATCGGAGTGGCATTGATCAGTGTTTTCACGCTACGGCCGTCGGGAACCTCGAGCACGATCTCCTCGGCGCGCACCGTCTTGGCGGCGCTCACCTCCTGCGCCAGCAGAAATTCGTTCAGGGCAGTTTCGCGCCCATCGGCACGCCGGTAGGTAATGGCCTTCAGAAGCTGCTCCGGGGTTTGGCCCGACCGGCGCGGACCCTCGACGATCCGCCTTGCCTCCCGGTTGAATCTCAACGGATGTCCAGTTCTGGCGCCGAAGACCACCACCCCCACGGGAGAGGTCTCGACCAACGCCTCCAGATCCGCCCTCGCCTGTCTCTCGGCCCTATGGGTGCGCGCATTGGCGATCGCCGCAGCCACTTGCGACGCGAACAGCACCAGGACCTGTTCGTCCTCACTGGTGAACTCTCCCCCGCCTTCTTTCTCGGCCAAAAAGAAATTGCCGAGATGGACGCCCCGGTGGTGCATCGGGGTTCCCTGAAAGGTCTCTGACAGAATCAGTTCCGTGGAGAAGCCGAGTGAGCGGACGTAGCTGGGCAAGTCACTCAGTCTGATCGGACCGGGCAGGTCGCGGAAGTGCCCGAACAGTTGCCATCCCTCGGACCATGCTTTCAGCCGCCGGTCCTCCTCAGGCGTAAAG